>NZ_JACGAR010000005.1:0-109239 GCF_020137585.1 Campylobacter sp. RM12654 | reverse complement strand
TTTCTAATAATATTTTAAAATATGCAAATAATTTAAACTCACTACTAGTTTTTCCAGCTTATTATTTATTAATTGATTGTATTTGTTTTGTATTAAAAAACTTTAACAAAATATATTGTAACAATTATGATATTTAGATAAAAATAACAATAATTTCTATTTTTACATAATATACTAAAAAGTATTAAACTAAATAATATTAATTTAATTAAATATTAATAATTTTTAACTTAAAATATGAAAGAAATAGCATTGAGCTATATAATATTTTAAAAAAAGGAAGTAAAATGAAAAAAACAATTTTATTATCAAGTGTTGCACTGATGTTCTGTGCTTGTGGAAAATATGGTGGGGTTTATAATATTCCTGAAATACCACAACCTACTAATAATCAAAGTTTTTCGGAATATTTAAATAATTATGAGTATCCAAATCCTTGCTTTGGACATGGTCCTCACTCATATTGCACTAAAAAACCTATAAGAACTATTTATTCTAAAGGCAATGAAGTATTATTACAATATGACAACCTTATTCTTAATGACCAATCGCTAAATTTATATCATCATGCTTACAGATATTGTCAAGGAATTGGTGGTAAAAGTGTAATTAAAAAAGAAGTTTTTAGCTCTATGTTAAGACATAATCCGGCATTATTTAATGATGATAAGCCACAAGTTGATGAGTTTGTAAAAATAAAGGATAATTATTCGCCTTATGAGATTTCTGATGGATATTTTGAATGCAAAGCAGGGGATAAATCATTTGAAATTACAAATAAATTTGGAGAATATTCTTTTATAGATGATAGTGATAGATTTATTGGCGAGTATAGAAAAGAAATTACTGCCTTATTTGTAATTAAATTCCACACTCCACAAAACGCTCCTTATGTAAATGGAGATGATTATTATCTTTACGGAGATGAAAGAGATAATAAAGTAGCTTGGGTAAAAAGAGATGCAGGTATTGACAGAAAAACAAATGATAAGAGATTTTATTATAGAATTTTACCACTATACCATATTTGCAAAGCTAGATATAATGGGACTCCTTATATTGTAGGAGATACTACTGAAAATAAAGTAATGCTTTTAGGAGATTATTTATTAGAAAGTGTTAAATATGGCAAAGGTATAAGCGAGTTCGGGGATTATACTATATCGTGTGTTTCTAATACTAAGCCATTTACTTTTAAAAAGACATTTAATGGGGAATTAGAAAGATATGTAAATGATCCTAAAAATTCATATTCAACTTATAACAATATGCCTTCTGCTTATTATGAAGTAGTTAGTAAATCTGAAGATTTAAGTCAATATGAAAAAATTCCGTTTGAACAAAGAGGCTATATAAATAAATTAATATACAAAGCATATCCTGAAAACTATGCACAAACAAGCAGTGTTTATCATGATATATCTGCTTATATATTAAGAACTCCTAATCATTCTAATGGATATATTGGTATTGTTATGTATGATAAGGTTAATAAGACTGATGATGCTTTACATACTTACAAAATAGAAGATAATCAAAAGCGTTATATAGGATTTGTTGGTGCAAAAGATATAGAAAAGGCTAAAGAAGTAGTTGAAAAAAATTCAGATACCATACTTAAAAACTGCTCTTTAAAATTAGAAGATTTTAAAATAGGTGCATACACATTAAATTGCAAAAATAATGTTATTTTTGTAAGAAAAGGGGATAAAATCCATTTTATAAATAAAATAAAAAATAATTGATATAAACATTTTATAAAAAGCTCTAAATTCTTTTAGATTTAGAGCTTAGATAAACATATTGAACATAAAGCTAAACAATGTATCATTATAAAAAATTATAAAGAACTTATTTTTGGTCTTTAGGGAGTTTAATTGCTATTAACATAGCTACTAGAAATATACATCCTACAATTAAATTAGTTAGTATTTCCATTTTTCTCTCCTTTTTCTAATTTATCAAATTCTTTAAATTGCTCTTTTGCAATCTGTGTAGTTTTAGATACTACATATAAGCTTATAGGCACAACTAATATAACACCCCATAATGATATTATATTCTGTGTAAAATACATAACTACTGGTGCAATAATTCCAAAATTAATTATGTTTTTACTTATATCTAAGTAATATTTACCTAACTCTTTTTTATATTCTTTCATATTTTTCCTTTACGAAATTATATATTCTAAAACATTAAAAATCAACCCCAAAAGGAAAATAACATACATAATATATTATATAGTTTATTTTATTGTATATATAATACATAATTTATAATATATATTTTTGCAATAAAAACATTTTTATATATCAAAAATATCAAAGATAATCTATACAGATATAAAACAAAGACACCTATTTATCAGAAATAAAATTAAGAAGTAGAACCACATATTAGCTATTATGTAGTTCAAGGTTAGAAACCTTTATTCTTTCCAAGTAATATAATTATATACATAAAAGGTAAATATATTTTGTAGATAAAAAAGCTGATTAAATCAAGCTATAAAAGTATGCTAGGTAGATACAATTAGTATAAAACTAATGTATCTTTGATACCTAGCCAAAAAAGAAACTTATTTTTGTTCTTGTTTTTTTGTTTTTAGGTAATTTAAGGCAAAAAGACCAAACACTGATAATCCTAAACCTATTATTCCTAGAAAAATCTGTATATTTGTCATTTTAAATCCTTTCTTATATTGTCAATTAATATTCCAATAAGGAATGCTAAAAAACTGATTATAACTGAAATACTCATTGTGAGTAAATCAAAATTTGTATCAGTTTTAACTCCAAACGCTACTATTATAGCTATTATTACGCCTATGCCTAATCCATAGCAACTTCTTGATACATTTTCTAAAACAAATTTGTTTGAAAATATACATTCTTCTAAAAGTTCTTTCATATTTTACCTTTCTTAGATTAATTTAAAAATAAACCAACCCCAAAAGGAAAAATAACACCCATAATGGGAATATTATTCCCATAGGGGCAACAATTTCAGACCTAAACCACGCCGTTATCGTGGAACACAGGTGTCTGACCTACCTTTTTTGTGTTTAAAAAGCTAGTGCTATACACCAACTACAAAACTTAGCAAACGCTAATCCAGTAGCTAGTGTTACGACACTAACTTTAAAGCAAAAATACAAAATTTCATTTGCCATTTTTTTCTCCTTAAAAATAAATTTAAATAAACTCATTTTTAGGAGAATAATTACCCATTGGGGTTTTTCTCTCCAAATGGGCTTATTTAAATTCATACCCAACACGACCGAAGTCGTGTGAGTAAAAAACTCCACTATACAAGCATTGACAATGCTAAAAAATGATTGAAAATAATTTGTATGTGGAAGAAAATTATCTAGCAATAACCTCAAGTGCTGAGTTTAAGAACTCAGTTCTTTCAAGGTTATTTAAATAACAACCTATTAAATATAGGATTGTTATAAATCCTATTCCTAAAAGAAATTGCAAATTAGGGTTATTTGTAACACCTAATATTTCTTTTTCTTTGGTTGCTTTTTCATTTTTTTCTTTATATGGCACTAAAGCCATATTTTTGGGAATATGTGTGCATAACCCATTTTTATCTATTAGCCAAGCTCTAGCTTTTGCTTCAGCTCTAGCTCTTCTAATAAAGGCAATTTGTTGCCTTGTTAAATTTTTTTCAAAATTTGCCATGATTTTTCCTTTCTGGTTCCGAAAGGGGTGGCAAAAATACAATATTCCTAGAGGATATTGTATCCCCTAAGGAACATAAAATAAACAAATGGTTTTTGTTTATAGATATAATGATACCTATATGGCAAGGTTGAACCATTAAACCTAACTTCTAAGAAGTTGCCATTTTTAAAAAAAATTGAATTATTATATCATATATTAAATAACTATTGTTTTAAAAACAAATGCTTATTTTATTTTAAGTAAATTTATACTATAATTATAGTATGAAAATAATTTTATGGAGTAAAATATATGAAAAAAACTATTTGGAAAAGTGAAGTAAGATTTTTTCAATTTAGCCTTTGGTGGTTAGCGTTCATACCTTGCTTATTTGTTTTTGCTTGGAATTTAGGACTTGCTTGTATTACTGATTTTATAAAATTAGGACATATTGATTTTAGCAATATAAGTGTTATTGATAATGCTATGAATACTTGTAAATATTATTTAGCTTTTATCGGTGTTATTTATGTAATTTTATCGTTTTTTATGTTATTTTTAAATGGTCTTAGAGATAAAATTAATGGTATTGTAGATTATGTATTTACGAAATTACCTATGTGGGATAATGAGCCTTTTAATGATAGTAAAAATAATAATTTACACGATTGTGATTGGCTTGAAGATACTAATTTTATAGACGACCCAATTACAGGTATTATTTTTGAAGATCTTCCAGGAAATATTTTTCATAAAAGTTGATATACCCAACCCTTTTTGGGTTGGTAATGTTATAAATTCTTATTAATTGCAAAGTTAGTCCATTCTTTAAGCTTTTCAGCCTCGCTACCTAATACATACCTTTGGTCGCCAACTTGTAGATATTTACCATTTATATCTCCTTTTTCATAGAATACCCATTGTCCTTTTTGCTCAATTTCTGCTCTACTATGAATTAATTTATCATTTTTATCGTAAAGTCCTTCAACTCCATTTACTGATTTTAATCTCATTCCACTATCTGCTAAATTTACTATATTTGTAGTGTCTTTTACATTAGTGTTTTGAATCTTTTTATGTTGATTACTAACCTCATTTTCTCTTCTTTCTACTCTTTTTTCTATTGGTTTAGTATCAACCATTTGAGTTTTATCTTCAACATTATCAATACCTGCTCCTAATTGATTATTTAAAGCTTTAGTATCTTGACTAAATGCACTTTGATTACCTATCTCACTCATTCTATTAGTTAAATAGCTTAATCTTTCTTTAAAGCTCATATATTTACTATTAAACTATAGTGTCAATTATAGATACATTTTATAATATAGTTTTTTAAATTAAATATGAAATTATTTCATTCTTTTAGTTTTTCAATTTATTAATTAATAAAAATTAATAAGAATTTAAAAAATCTTTTTTAATTCTTCTAAAGCCTTAAATCTGTGGCTAATTTTATTTTTTTCATCTTGACTAAGCTCTGCAAAAGTCTTACTTAATCCTAAAGGAATAAACATACTATCATAGCCAAAACCATTATTACCGCTTTCTATTTTACTAATCGTTCCATCGCAAACGCCTTTTGCAAATTCTATCTTTGAATTAGTGATTAAGCATAAAACGCAAACAAAACTAGCCTTACTAAAATCAACTCCAATTTTTGTTAATTCAAGGCGTAATTTTTCTCTATTTTTAGCATCTTTTTCATCACTAAAATCATTTGCGTATCTAGCAGAAAAAATGCCTGGAGCATTATCTAAAGCCTCAACGCAAAGACCACTATCATCAGCTAATACTGCATAATTTTTCTTATCTTCTTCGCTTAATTTATCCCACAATGCTTTTGCTTTAATTTTTGCATTTTGTTTAAAGCTATTTCCATTTTCAATAGGATTAAAATCACTAACAAAATCACTTGCTAAATAAAGCTCACAATTTGTTAATAATTCTTTAAATTCTTTTAATTTACCACTATTTGAACTCGCAATTATTATTTTCATTATCTATCCTTTATAATTTTTAGTATTATAAGTAATAAAAATACCAAAAGGACAAACCATTAAAGATTTAATAATTATTGGAGCTGGAGCAGCGGGATTATTTTTGGCTGCTAATTTGAAAAAAAATGCTTTAATTTTAGAGCAAAATAACGCCGTTGCTAAAAAACTTTTAATAAGTGGTGGTGGCAAATGCAATGTAACGAATGAAAATATCAATATTAAATCGTATTTATGCGATGATTATGATAAATTAAAGCAAAGTTTAGATGAGTTTAGCTATCAAGATAATCTTAATTTTTTTAAAGGAATTAAGTTTAATAAAATTAGAAATAAGCAGTTTTTTGCTCCTAATTCTTCATTAATCCTTGATAGATTATTAAGTCAAAATAAATCAAAAATTATACTAAATACTAAAGTTTTAGGCTTAGAAAAGGCAAATAATTCTTATAAAATCATCACAAATAAAGGCGAGTTTTTAGCTAAAAATGTAGTAATTGCTACTGGTGGAATTTCTTTTGCTACTTTAGGAGTAAGCGATATTGCATTAAAAGTTGCAAAAGAATTTCAAATAGGATTTAGCGAGTTTTTACCTGCTTTAGTGCCACTTACTTTACAAAAAGATGAGTTTTTTATGAAAAATCTTAGTGGAATTAGCATTGAAGTTTGCATTAATGATATTTTTAAAGGTTCTATGTTATTTACCCATAAAAGTATTAGCGGCCCTGTGGTTTTGAGTGCTTCATTGTTTTGGACTAAAGGCAAAATCAAAATTAATTTTCTAAATGATTTTAAAATAGATTTTAGTAGTTTAAAGCAAGCTAGCACGCATTTGCCTTTACCTAAAGCTTTTATTAAAGAATACTTAAATGCAAATAATTTAAGCGATAAAGCAATGAATAAATATAATTTAGAAGAAAAAGAGATTATAAATAAATTATATAATTATGAGTTCGCACCAGCAGGAAATCTAGGCTTTAATAAAGCAGAAATTTGTAAAGGTGGAATTAACCTAAAAAGCCTAAATGAGCATTATGAAAGCTTAGGAAATAAAGGTTTATTTTTCATAGGTGAATGTTTAAATGTAGCAGGGATTTTAGGCGGATTTAATATACATTTTGCATTTGCTAGTGCAAAAAAATTGGCAAATTATTTAAACAAGGAGTTAAAAGATGATTGATTTATCAAATAATGAAAATACCTTAATAAAACACGATTTTAAAAGCATTATGAATGATTATGATTTAATGTGTAAATACCCTTGCGATAGCGAGTATTTGCTAAAAGAAGAACTAGCCAAAAAGCATAATGTAAAATCAAATAACATAAGCTTAGGTTGTGGCTCAAGCGATATTATTTATAGAACAATTTGTGCTTTAAATACAAGAGCAAAAAGCGAAAATAAAGAGCTTAATTTAATAGTTCCTATGCCAACATTTGATTTGGTTTTAAGCATTGCAAAAGCTTTAAAAGTAAAAATCACTTATATTTATTTAAAAGATGATTTTATCCTAAATGTAAATGATATAAAGCCATTAAAAAACTCATATAATTTAATTTACATTACCAATCCAAACAACCCAAGTGCAAAAGAGCTTAGCCAAAATGATTTAGAATATTTATGCTCAATTTGTAAGGATAATACTTATATGATTTTAGATGAAGCTTATGCTGAATACAATGCTAATTTTATAAGTATTAAAAAATGTCAAAAAAATATAATAATTACTAGAACCTTTTCTAAAATCTATGCTCTAGCAGGACTTAGAATAGGATATGCTATTGCTGAAAATAAATTGCTTTCTTTTATTGATGAGTTTATTTTAATAGACAATATCAATGCTTATGCTTTATTTTGTGCTATAAATGCTTTAAAAGATGAAGAATTTGTAAATAAAGCAAGAGCTATGACCTTAGAAAATAAGGCTAAATTAGAGCAGGTTTTAAATGAATTGGATATTTTTTATTTTAAATCTAATGCTAATTTTATTTTACATAAAATAAAAAGTGAAAATTATCATAATTTTATGCTAGAAAACGGCGTTAAAGTAGGTAGAAAAATACATAATTACCCTTTATTTAACAGAATTAGTGTAGGAAATATTGAAGAATTAAATGTATTTTTTAAAGCCTTAAAATTAGCAAAAGAAAAAGATTTAGTGTAAAAATAAATTAAGAATTTAATTCTTAATTTATATCAAATAAAGAAGGTGTATAACCACTTAATTTTAAAAGCGAATAAGCTTTAGTGGTTGCTACTCTTCCTTTTGCACTTTTTTCTATGTAATTATTTGCTATCAAATAAGGCTCGATTACATCTTCAATAGTTCTTTCATCTTCGCTTAAAGCTGCTGCAATAGTATTTAAGCCCACTGCTTTTTTAGCCTTGCATAAAAACTCAAGATAATTTAAATCACACTCATCAAGACCTAATTCATTTACGCCTAAACTCTCAAGCGCTAATTTAGCTCTTTTTAAAGTGATTTTTGTTTCATTATTTACTATGGCAAAATCCCTAACTCTTTTAAGAAGTCTAAGGGCAATTCTTGGGGTGCTTCTGCATCTTTTAGCTATTTCTTTACTAGCGTCGTTATCACAGGTAATATCAAGTTTTAAAGCAGCTTTGCTAATAATTAAGGCAAGTTCATCAGGGGTATAAAACTCTAGCCTACAATTAATCCCAAATCTATCCCTAAGCGGAGTTGAAATTCCACCGCTTTTAGTAGTAGCAGCAATTAAGCAAAACTTAGCTAAATCAATTTTAACGGTTTGAGCTGCAGGGCCACTTCCTATTATAATATCAAGACGAAAGTCCTCCATCGCTGGATATAAAACTTCTTCAATAGCAGGGCTTAAGCGATGAATTTCATCAATAAATAATATATCTCCATCTTCAAGATTTGTAAGAATTGCAGCTAAATCTCCGCTTTTTTCTATCATAGGGGCTGCTGTTGTTTTAATATTTACTCCCATTTCATTTGCAATTATATTTGCTAAAGTGGTTTTTCCAAGACCTGCAGGGCCAAAAAATAAAGTATGATCAAGCGGGGCATTTCTTAACTTTGCTGATTTTATAAATACTTTTAAATTCTCTTTAGTTTTGTTTTGACCTACATATTCATCAAAAGTGCTTGGTCTTAGGCTAATTTCATATTTGCTATCATCTTTAAATTGTTCAATTTCAACTATTCTTTCCATTTTTTACCTTAAATAATGTTTGTAAATAATTTGTATAATCTTAGCAAAATATAAAAACGAGTGATTACATGAATAAAAATTTAGGACTTTTAGGGCAATTAGAATTAGAATTTGATTTTGATATCGTTGATGATTTTATGACCCATTTTAATATTTTTTGCGATTCTTTAGAGCCTGTTATTATCGCACTTGAAGATGAAGATAAATATAAAAATAAAGTAAATGAGCTTTTTAGAATGTTTCATAATATGAAAAGCGCTAGTGGTTTTTTAAAAATTAATCAATTCGTAAATATTTGTAAAATTGTTGAAGATGTCTTAGATGAAGCTAGAGATATGAGAGGTCCTGCTAGCGATGAATTAGTAGATTGGCTACTTTTTGTAACTGACCAATTTATGATATACAAAAGAGATTTTAACGATAATAATCCTTATCTATCAGCTTTAAATCCAAAAATTATTCACCTACCACAAAGGCTAAATAAATGAATGCTAAATATTTTATAACAGCTATTGTTTTATTGGTTTTATGTTGTTTGCTTTATTTATTTAAACCTTTTTTATTAACTATTGCAATTGCTGTTTTAATGGCAGTTGCTACTGCAAATCTTCATCATAAAATATTCGTAAAAACAAAAAGAAAATATGTAGCTCCAATTATCTTAACAACTATGATGTCTTTATTATTTTTTGCTCCACTTGCATACACTAGCTTTTCTTTAGCAAGTTCAATTAAAGACTTAGATATAGCTCAAATTCAAACAACAATTACAAAATTAAAATCAGCAGAATTTAATTTGCCAAGCAATTTAGACTACATAGAGCCAAAAGTAAAAGAAGCTTTAAATGAAATAGATTTAAATAATGTAGGTAAAAATATATTAAATTATGCTTCAAATTTTACAAAATCAGGTGTTAAATTCTTTACTGAACTTATATTAATAATAATATTTTATTTCTTCGCAAATTATTACGGAGTAGAACTTGTAGGATTTTTTAGAAAACTTATGCCGCTTAAAAAAAGTGAATTTGAAAATGTATTAGGCGAAGTATCTAATGTAATGAGCGTTGTGTTTTATTCTGTAATTATTACTGCTGTTTTTGAAGGTTTATTATTTGCAGTATTTTTAATGTATTTTGGATATAACGGACTTTTAATGGGTATTTTGTATGCAATATCTTCGCTAATTCCATTAATAGGCGGTGCTTTACTTTGGGTTCCTGTTAGTTTGTATGAATACTCTCACGGCAATACAGCAAATGCTATAATAATTGCGCTTTATTCAATTATTATGATTTCTATTATTGCAGATACTTTTGTAAAACCATTAATAATTAGATGGATTAATGAAAAATTGTTAAAAACACCAGCAAATGTAAATGAGCTTTTGATATTTTTTGCAATGATTGCTGGTATTTCTACATTTGGCTTTTGGGGAGTTATATTAGGGCCTGCTATTTTGGCTTTATTTTTATCAGTTGTAAAACTTTATGTATTAATTATAGAAAAGCATTAAATTATTATTTTTTTAATGCTTGGATTTAATCTAACTAAAGCTTCATAAACATTAGTATTAAAATAATTTGCGTATTTTAAAGCATCGTTAAATACGCAGATATTTTCTTTATTAGTATCTTCAATACTAAAGCTATCCATTGAGATTTTGCCTAAAACTTGTTCGTTATTTGCTAATTTAAATTCTTTTAAACCTTTATAATATAAAAGCCCATCTCCATATCCTAAATCATAATTAGCAACTTTTAAATCCTTATTAGATACAAAAATCTCATCATATCCAATACTATCTCCAGCACTAATAATTCTTGAGCTAATTTTTTCAGCCCAAAGACTTAAAACCGGCTTTAAATTAGCCTTTACATCGCAATATCCAAATTGTGCTAAGCCTACTCTAGCGGCCTTATCGTATTCATTTTCATCTAAAAATAAAGTGCTAGAATTTGCAGAGTGAAAAAACACTTCATCAGAATAATTATTCTTTATAAACTCGCACATTTTTATATAAAGTGGTTTTTGATTTTTAATATTATTTGGACTTGAATAATGAGTGAAAGCTGATACTAATTTCAGCTTTTTTTCTTTAATAATTTTTAGAGCTAATTCTAAATTGTTTTCACATATTCCACTTCTATGCATATTAGTATCAAGTTTTAAAGCGACTTTATCTTCATTATTTAAATAATCAAAATAACTCAAATCATTAATCGCTAAAATATAATTATCGCAAGCTTTATAATGCTTTGGAATTTGAGATAGTATTAATATATTTTTAAATTTATTTTGAATAACACTAGCTTCATTTATGTTTTTTACTGCGACATTTTTAATACCAAATTCTAAAGCCAAATCACTAATTATATTAATATCGTGCCCGTAAGCATTGTCCTTTAAAATAATGATTAATTTATCAATGCTACTAACTTTTTTTAAGCACTCATTTAAATTATAAAAATAATTTGCTTTATTAATTGTGATAAATGCCATTATTGCTCCGTTAAGATTGACATTTTTCCATTTACTAATTCAATATATAAAACTTTTTCGCCATTAAAAGTATAACTTGAAGTAGCATAATTTTCATAAAAAGTAATCTTAAATATTTTTCTTTGCTCTAAATTAGGATAAGGAATTATATTTATATCTTTAAATTGTATTGTTTTATCCTGCTTTCTACTAAAAATTGCCTTTTTTTGCTCCTTAAAAGCAGATATTTTCGTGCCATCATATTTAATAAACTCATCACTATAATAACTAAGATATGTTTTATAATCATTGTTAGTCCAAGCATTTTTCCAATCAAATAAATTAGCCAATATTAAAGCAATTTCATCAGCATTTGTGCTAACAACGCCTTTTTCATTAATTAATACATATATTTTTTTATTATTTACAATGCCATTAAAATCTAGCAAAACATCATTAGTCATTACAACACAACCCTTAGTCTTATAAGCATCATATCTTACATCGCCTTCAAGTGGAAAACCATGAATCCAAATTCCAGAGCCTGTTTTTTTACGAACTTTATCATATAAATTAGGATAGTTTAAAACAAAAGCATAAGGTCCATAATAATTATCAGGTGGAACCATTTTGTTTAAAACCTGATAAGCTCCAATAGGGGTTTTTAAGTCCCCTTCTCTTTCTTTATTACCCATAAGACCTGTTATTACACTTTGCTCGAATTTAGGTGTTAATTTGTTGTTTTTTTCTTCAAATAAAACTAATTTTTGTTTATCTTTATCAACTACTACCACCATAGCATCATCGCTATAGTATCCATATTTTAAATCAAGTCCTTGCAATTGAGTTTGCCAAAACTTAACATCACTAAGTCCAGCTTCAAGTTTATTTTCAACTGCACCTATGCCATCTTTTAAATAAATTTGTAATAAATTGTCTGAATATAAATAAATTGATAATAATAAAATTATGATTTTTTTCACTATTAGCTCCTATAAAAGTTAAGGACTAATTATAAAAAGTAATTTTAAAGCTAAGTTAATACCAAAAATGTTTTTTTGATTATTGCTTTCATTAAGAAAAATTTATTTATAATCCTTATCGTTTTTATTAAAAAGGAGAATTCAATGAAAAAGATATTATTAGCGTTAAGTTTAAGTGCAAGTTTATTTGCAAACAATATAGAAATAAGTGAGCCTTATGTTAAAATTACCCCACCAAATGCAAAAAATTCAGCTATTTTTATGAGTATTAAAAACAACTCAAATGAAGATATAAAATTAGTTGATGCTAAATGTGATTTTGCAAAAAATACAGAAATCCACACTCATATTCACGAAGATGGTATGATGAAAATGATTAGAATACAAGACGCAACAATCAAGGCAAATGATACTTTAGAACTAAAACCAAAAAGCTATCATATTATGCTAATGGATATTAAAGATAGCATTAAAGAAGATACTAAACTTAATTTAGAACTAAGCTTTAGTAATGGCGAAAAAGTTGAATTAAAAGACATTCCAGCAAAATCAATAATTCATGCTCATTAATGAAAAAATTAATATTTTTATTAGTAATAATTGCTATTTTTGCAAGTTTGTTTTATTTTTATCCAAATTCTAAAAAAAGGGAGTTAATCACTACATTAACTCCACTTAGTTGCGATTTAAATGTAAGTGAGTGTGAAGTAGATTATAAAGGTAAAAAAATCATATTTGATTTAAGTCCAAAACCGCTAAAAACCTTAGAAGAAACAAAAGTAATTATTAAAAATTTAGAAGATTTTCCCAAATTAAATGCAAGACTTTATGGGCTTAATATGTATATGGGAGATATTGTAGGAGAATTTGAAAAGATTGATAATACTTATATTGGAGATATTGTTTTTAGTGCTTGTACTGAAAATACTATGAGATATAGATTAGAATTATTTAATGACAATAAAAGCCTTGATTTATCTATAGATTTTGATGTTAGGAGATAGTATGAAAAAGCTAATTATTTTTATTTTTTTAGGATTAATCTTAACTGCTTGTTTTAATAATAAATATGATTTTAATTTAAAAGGAGTAGGTGATAAAACTTATACCCTTAAAGATTTTAAAGGAGATAATTTATTAATTTACTTTGGCTACACATTGTGTGCTGATATATGCCCTACTTCTTTAGCTATTGCCACTAAAGCTTTGAATGAATTAAATAGAAATGATATAAAAATATTATTTATTAGTCTTGACCCTAAAAGAGATACGGCAAATGATATAAATGAATATGTGCAATATTTTTATAAAAACTCACTAGGACTTGTGCCTAGCGAAGATGAGCTTAAAAGAATTTCAAAAAACTATGGGGTAAAATATGAGTATATTTATCAAGATAGTGCTGCTGAATACACCGTAGCCCATAGCTCAAGTTTTTATATAATTGATAAAGATGGTAATTTCAAAGGAGAAATAAGCAATTTAACAAATGCGAATGTTAAGAAAAAAATTAGCGAATTTTTAGGTAATAATTAACTATTTACTTTTACAATTCGGTTTTTAAATATATAAAGGAGAAATAATGGCTACTAAAAAAACTAGCGAAAAAGAAACAAAGCAAACAGCTAAAAAAACTACTGCTAAAAAAGAAACGGCTAAAAAAGAAGTAAGTAAAAAAGAAACTTCTAAAGAAGTAGCAAAAAAACCAACTGCAACAAAAGCTGAAAAAGTAGAAAAAGAAGTAGTTGAAGATAAAGCTGTTAAATCTAAATCAAAGGAAACTACATTGTCTAACGAAGTAAGTAAAGTTGAAGAATTACAAAATGAAATTGAAAAATTAAAAGCTGAACTTGGTATTATGAAACAATTCAACAATAATCGTGATAAAAACTCAAGCGATAAAATCTTTATGGAACTTGAAAAATTAAAAGAGATTATTTATGGTTTAGAAGATAGAATTGAAGAGCTTGAATATCAAGTAAGCGAAAAAGACGATTATTAATATTCATTCCGTTTTTCGGAATGAATTAAACTTATGCTATTTACATTTATTCTTTCATTAATTAGTTTTGTTGTTTTAATTATTTTTAAAGGTATTAATTTTACTTATTTAAATTCTTTATATGATTTTATAAGTTTTAAGACACTTGCCCTACTTTCTATGTTTATAGCTGTTAATAAATCCTTAGAATTAATAGGAGCATTTAAGCTACTTGCCTTTTATGTATTAAACAAAATTACCAAATTAAAAACCATAGCAATTTTACTAATACTAATATGTTTTTTTAGCTCTATGTTAGTTACTAATGATGTAGCGTTGCTTTGTTTTGTGCCTTTTAGTATTTATTTATTAAAAGAATTAAAAGCGAAAAAATTTACTATGCAAATCATAATATTACAAACAATAGCAGCAAATCTTGGCTCAATGCTAACCCCATTTGGAAATCCACAAAATTTATTTATATTCACATATTTTCATTTAGATTTTTTAAGCTTTTTTAAAAGCACTTATATTTACTGCTTTATATCTTTAATATTATTATTTATTTTTACCATAAATATTAAAAACAAAAACATAAAACTAAAAAATCTTATAAAAACTCAAATAAATCAAAAATTATTTATCCAAAACCTAGCATTATTTTTCATATCAATTTTATGTGTTAGTGATATTTTAAATATATTTTTAGGCTTTTTTATAGTTTTTATAAGCTTATTTATTAGCAATAAAAACGCAATTTTTAAAGCTGATTTTT
Source organism: Campylobacter sp. RM12654 (assembly GCF_020137585.1). Taxonomy (NCBI): domain Bacteria; kingdom Pseudomonadati; phylum Campylobacterota; class Epsilonproteobacteria; order Campylobacterales; family Campylobacteraceae; genus Campylobacter; species Campylobacter sp. RM12654. The sequence goes on along the minus strand of NZ_JACGAR010000005.1, from coordinate 94,150 downwards.
CTCTTATTATAATTTTTATAAATCTTTTTATATTTGTAAAAAATATAAGTTATTTTATAAGTATTAAAGAATTTGATATTTTTTATCTAAGTATATTTTTATCTTGGATTATTAGCAATGTTCCTGCTTGTGTGTTTTTAGCTAGTTTTACAAATGATTATAAAGAATTATTATTAGGGGTAAATATTGGCTCATTAGGGACTTTAATAGCTTCTATGGCGAGTTTAATTTCTTATAAATACTATATTAATTCTTATAAAAATAAAGCTTTTAAATACATAATCAATTTTACTTGGATAAATATTGTATTTTTAATAATTTTAGTAGTTTTTAAAGAATTATCCCGAATTTAATCGGGATAAAATTATTTCGTATTAAATATAAATTCCTTATCAAAATCAACTTCTACAAAAGATTTCAAATTCCCTTGTAAAATAAGCTCACTAAGTCTTGAATCAATTTCTTGATATATAGTTCTTTTTAAGGCTCTAGCACCATATTCATCACTATATCCTAGATTTAAAATTTCTAATCTTGCATTCTCACTAATACTAAAGCCAATTCCAAGTTCAGCTAATTTATTGCTAGTATTTTTAAGCAAAATATCAACAATTTGTAAGCATAAATCTTTATTTAAAGCATTAAATCCTACTATTTCATCAAGTCTATTTACAAATTCAGGTTTAAAGTATTTTAATAATTCTTTATTTATTAATTTATTTCTTTCTTTTTCATTTTTAATATCTACAAATTTAGCTGCTCCAATATTACTTGTAAATATTATTAAAGTGTTTTTAAAATCAACCCTAAAGCCTTTATTATCACTCAAAGCTCCTTCATCTAACATATTTAAAAATATATTAAATATCTCAGGATGAGCCTTTTCTATCTCATCAAAAAGTAACACCGAATAAGGTCTATTTTTAACAGCTTCTGTTAATTGTCCGCCTTCATCACTTCCTACATAACCAACCGCAGAACCTATTAAATTGCTTACTCTATAACTTTCAGCATATTCATTCATATCAAAACGAATTAAAGCCTTTTCATCATCAAAAAGCTCTTTTGCAATTGCTTTTGCTAATTCAGTTTTACCAACTCCTGTAGGCCCTAAGAATAAAAAGCTTCCTATAGGACGATTGCTATCACTAAGCCCTGCTTTATTTGCCCTTACTGCACGAGCTAGAGCTTTTATAGCTTTATCTTGTCCTACTACACGAGTTTGTAAATTATTTTCAAGATTTAAGTATTTTTCACTCTCATTGCTTAGTAATTTACTAACCTTTATTCCTGTCATTTTTGCCAAAATTAAAGCGACTTGCTCATCATCAACTTCGTTTTTAAGTAAAGTTCCACTTTGTTTTAACTCTTGCCAATTTGCTTTAGCATTCTCAAGCTCGTTTTTAACTTGTGGGATTTTTCCGTATTCAATCTCTCCTGCTTTTTGATAATCACCTTTATTTTTTGCAATATTTGCTTCATTTTGCAAATTATTAATCTCGTTCATTTTCTTTGAAATTTCAGCAAATACTCTTTGCTCGTTTTCAAATTTCATTCTTAATTTTCTTTCTTCTTCGCTAAATTCACTTAATTCATTTTCAATTTCTTTTAATCTTTCTTTATTTTTTTCTTCGCCTTCCATTAATAAAGCTTCTTTTTCAACTCTTAATCTAACGATATTATTTTTTACATTTCTTAAAGCACTTGGCTCACTTTCAATTTGCATTTTAAGTTCAGCCGCAGCTTCATCTATTAAATCTATTGCTTTATCAGGCAAAAATCTTCCTTGAATATAACGATTACTAAGCTTAACAGCAGCTACTAAAGCTTTATCATTAATACTTACATTATGATGAGCGCTTAATCTTTCTTTAAGACCCCTAAGCATTGCTATTGCATCATTTACGCTTGGTTCATTCACAATTATGCTTTGAAATCTTCTTTGCATTGCAGCATCTTTTTCAAAATATTTTTTATATTCTTTTAAAGTGGTTGCACCAATGGTTTTAAACTCGCCCCTACTTAAAGCAGGTTTAAGTATATTAGCAGCATCCATACTTCCTTCACTTGCACCTGCACCTAATATTGTATGAATTTCATCAATAAAAATTATGATATTAGGATTTGCTTTTACACTTTCAATTATATTTTTAAGTCTTTCTTCAAATTCCCCGCGGTATTTTGCTCCTGCAACAAGTGCTGCTAAATCAAGACTTAATATTTGTTTATTAGCTAAAGAGCTTGGCACTTGTTTATTAGCAATTGCTTGAGCTAGAGCTTCTACTATAGCTGTTTTACCAACTCCTGGCTCACCTAATAAAATAGGATTATTTTTGCTTTTTCTAATTAAGATTTGCATAAGCCTTTCTAATTCATTATCCCTTCCTGTAATTGGGTCAAGTTTGCCTGATTTTGCTAATTCAACTAGATTTGTGGTGTATTTTTCTAATTCTTTATTGCTTATGTCATCTTGCTCTTTTTCGCTAATTTTTCTATCGCCTCTTAAAGCATTTAATTCGCTTTTTAATACAAGTAAATCTAAATAATCTTTTAATAACTCACAAATTCCACCCTTATCACACTCACTAATTATCCACATATCAGTGCTTAAGTAGCTATCACCTTTACTTAAAGCAAATCCAATAGCCTTTTCAAGTGAAGTTAAAAGTGCATTGCTAGGTTTTACATTATTAGCATTTACTCCATCGCTTTTTACTAAATTATCAGCCTTGCTTTTTAGCATTAGTGAAATTGCGGTTTTATCTATTGATAATTTATTAAATACTTGATTAAGAATAGAACTTGAATCATTAGCAATAGCCCATAAAATATGAAATGGTTCTATATTTGGATTTTTATTAAATACACATAAGCTTACTGCTTGACTTAAAGTTTCATTAAATTGATTTGTTAATTTATCTTGAATATTCATATTATCTCCTTTAATTGATATGGTTCGCATTATATTACTTTAGTCTATTATTGTCAAGTATAAAATTAAATTTATCACTTAAATATCTTAAGTGCTAAGTTTTTTATTTAAAAATACACATAATTGCTTACTTGTATTTAAAAAATTGCGTTAAAATCACAGCTTTAATCTTAAATCTTATTGGAGCTATCGTGAATTTTAATAAAAAGATATTTTTGTGTGTTGCACTTGGAATTTCGTTGTTTGCAAAAACTGATGAAGAAGCTGAAAGACAAGCATTTTCAAAGCTTATTAAAACTTTTAGAATGATTGAAGCAAATTATGTTGATGAAATCAGTATAGAGCAACTTGTGGATAAATCTTTAGAAGGATTATTGAGTAATCTTGACGCACATTCAGCATTTTTAAATGAAAAGAATTTCAAATCTTTACAAGAAAGCACAAACGGAGAATTTGGCGGTCTTGGAATGACTTTATCAATTAAAGATAATGCAATAACCGTTATTGCACCGATTGAAGGAACACCTGCTGATAAAATTGGTATAAAATCAGGCGATGTTATTTTAAAAATTGAAAATGAAAGCACGATAGGAATGAATCTTGATGACGCAGTTTCTAAAATGCGTGGCAAACCAAATACTAAGATTAATATTACAATATATAGAAAAGGCGAGAAAAAGCCACTAGATTTTACGATAACAAGAGATATTATAAAAGTTGAAAGCGTTTATACTAAAAAAATAGAAAATACAGACTTTTTATACATTAGAATTACAAGTTTTGATAGAAATGTTGTAAGTAAAGTAAAAGACGCATTAGCTATTAATAAGGATATTAAAGGGATAGTAATTGATTTAAGAAACAATCCAGGTGGTTTATTAAACCAAGCTACAGATTTATTGAATTTATTTATTGATAAAGGTATTTTAGTATCTCAAAAAGGAAGAGATGAAAGTGCTAAAATAGATACTTTAGCAATTAAAGGTGCTGCAATAAATACAAAAATACCTATTAGTATAATTGTAAATGGTGGAAGTGCAAGTGCAAGCGAAATCGTAAGTGGAGCTATGCAAGATAGAAAAAGAGCGATTATTGTTGGTGAGAAGACTTTTGGTAAAGGAAGTGTTCAAATGATTAGAGAAATCAATGATAAAGAAGGTATAAAACTAACAATCGCAAAATACTACCTACCAAGTGGAAGAACAATTCAAGCAGTAGGAGTTACTCCTGATATTATCGTGTATCCTGGTAAGGTAAATACTGAAGATAGTGGCTTTAGTATAAAAGAAAGTGAACTTAAAAAACACCTAGAAAATGAATTAGAAAAAATTGATGGTAAAAAAGAAAACAAAACCGATAAAAATACACTAACTCAAGAGCAAATCAATGAAGATTCTCAATTAAAATCAGCAATTGACGCTTTAAAAATCTTAGTAATTAAAGGAAATTAATGAAAAAAATAATCTTTTTGATATTTGCTAGTATTTTATTTGCAGCTCCATCAAAAGAATTAAGTGTAATGGACGCTCAAGTTTATACAAACCTTAATCAAAATAATGAAGATGCAAATAGTTTTACTAGCGATATTAAAGAAGAATTTAATGATAAAGTAGAACTTGCTATTAATGCTAATTTTTCAAAAAATTCTGTAAAAACTAAAGAAGTTTTTTATATAGATATAACAATTAATTCTAATTACAAAACAAATTTTACTCCGCAAATTAATTTTGAAAAAAGCATTGATATGCAACAATTAAATAAAGATATTAAATTTAATAGCGAAAATGGAATTTATACTACTCGTGTTTATTTTCAAGCAAATACAGCAAATGCTAAACTAAACTCAATTGATGCTAAGTTATTTAGAAATACTCAAGAAGTAGGAAATGCTAAAATAAGCCTAGATAATTTAAAAATTGAAGAATTAAAATTTAATAAAGATTATGTAGAGTTAGTTGCAAGTAATTTAAAAATTACGAATTTAAAATGCACTGAATATGATGAAACTAGCGTTATATGTGGAATGGACGCAAAAGCAAATAACACTAATTTTAATAATTTTTCTTTAAAAACTGCAAAATCACAAAGCATTACAAATGTCGGAAAAGACTATGAAAATGCAAAATGCTCAATTGCTTTAATTTTTCCTAATAATATGAAAAATTTCTCTTTTTCATATTATGACCCATTAGAAAATAAATTCATAGAATATTCTAATAAAATCATAGTAGAATCTGAAGAAATAAGCACTCAAACAGACTTAAATCCAATAACAAAAGAAATTAATTTTTATTTACAAATTGGAAGCTTAATCTTAGCTGTAATTTGTCTCATAATTGTAGTAATTTTTAAAAGGTTTTTTTCTTTAATAGCACTTGCTATAGTTTTTGTAGCTTTTAGCTTTATTGATGGTGGGAATTTTAGTAGTGCTAAATTAAAATCAGGTGCAAGTGTTAGAATTTTACCAACTAATAATTCAACTATTTTTTATAAAAATACTGACATAAAAGAAGTAAAAATCATAACCAAAAAAGACAATTTTGTAAAAATAGCACTTGATGAAAATACAAGTGGTTGGGTAAAAAATGAAGATATTGAATAAAATCTTAAGTATTTTTCTAGCAATAATCATAGCAATCAGCATTGCTTTTGTAATTGTTTTAATGTTTATTTTCCCTAAAAAAAATTGGGTTATTAGAAAAACTTGGGCAAAATTTATCCGTAAATTGTGCTGTTATAAAATAGAAATAAAAGGCGATTTTAATCCTAATGCAAGAATGATTATCCTAAATCATCGCTCAATGCTAGATATTATCGCACTTGAAGATGTATATCCATACGATTTAGCTTGGATTGCAAAAAAACAGATTGAAGAATTATTTTTCTTTGGAAATATCATAAAATTACCTAAAATGATTTCAATAGATAGAGAAAACGCAAGAGATTTTGTAAGAGTTATAAATGAAGCAAACGATAGATTAAATAATAATAGAAACATATCTATGTTTCCTGAAGGAACTAGAAGTGATGGTTATGAGTTATTAAGATTTAAAAAAGGCGCTTCAATGCTAGCTACTAAGTTAGATGTTTTAGTTCAACCTGTTGTAATTATTGGTTCAAAAGAGATTTTAGATAGTAAAAGAATAACAATTCACTTAGGTAAAAAACTTACAATAATACCTTTACAACCATTAAAAGCTAATGAATTAGATAATGCAAAAGACTTAATGCAAGAAGCAATTAATGAATATTTCAAGGCTAATAAGTGAATATTTTAATGGTTGCTTTAGGTGGGGCTATTGGTGCTGTTTTAAGATATATTTTAAGCACTTTTATAAATCGTAATTTTGATTTTAAATTCTTTATAGCTGGGACATTAATCGTTAATTTAATCGGTTGTTTTTTAATAGGATTATTTTATGCACTAGCTAAAAATTACGATAGTTTAAGTGAGATAAGATTATTAATAGTAGTAGGATTTTTGGGTGCTTTTACTACTTTTTCATCAATTACTTATGAGAGCATAACATTATTAAAATCATTAGGCTTCGTTGCCTTTAGTGCAAATATTATTTTAAATGTAGTATTTGGACTAATAGCAACTTATATTGCTTTAAATTTTTTTAAATAGGAGAAAATATGGAATTTAAAACCGAAGTAAATCAATTACTTAATTTAATGATTCATTCACTTTACTCAAATAAAGAAATATTTTTAAGAGAGCTTATATCAAACTCAAGCGACGCTATAGATAAGCTAAATTTCTTAAGCCTTAGCGATGAAGCTTATAAAGGAATTAGCTTTAATCCTAGTATTAAAATTAACATTAATAAAGACGCTAAATTGTTAATCATAGAAGATAACGGCATAGGTATGGACGAAGCTGATTTAAATAATAATTTAGGCACAATTGCTTCAAGTGGAACTAAGAAATTCTTAGAAAATTTAAGTGAAGATGCTAAGAAAAATAGCGATTTGATAGGTCAATTTGGTGTTGGATTTTATTCAGCATTTATGGTTGCAAATAAAATTGAAGTTTATACTAAAAAAGCCTTAAGCAATGATTCGTTTTTATGGAGTTCTGATACAAATGGTTATGAAATCACTAAAACAAATAAAGATAGTTTTGGCACAAAAATAGTTCTACATTTAAAAGATGATGAGTTTTTAAACACTCACACTATTGAAAACCTAGTTAGTAAGTATTCAAATCATATTTCTTATCCAATTTTCTTAGAAAAAGAGATAAGTGTTGGCGAAGGAGAAAACGCTAAAACTGAATTAAAATTCGAGCAAATCAATAAAGCAAAAGCTTTATGGAGAGAAAACAAAGCTAGTCTTAAAAAAGAAGATTATATAAAATTCTACGAAGGCATAAGTTATGATAGCAAAGAGCCGATTTTATATGTTCATACCAAAAGCGAAGGTGGTTCTTTAGAATATTCAAGCTTATTTTTTATCCCTGCAAATGCTCCACACGATTTATATAGAGTAGATTATGAAAAAGGTATAAAACTTTATGTAAAAAGAGTATTAATTAGCGAAAAAGAAGAGATTTTACCAAGTTACTTAAGATTTATTAAAGGTGTGCTTGATGTTGAGGATTTACCTTTAAATGTAAGCCGTGAGATACTACAAGAAAATGTAATTTTAAGAAAAATAAAAGAAATCAGCACTAAAAAGATTTTAGGTGAATTAGAAAAATTACAAAAAAATGATGCTAATAAATATGATGAGTTTTATAAATTATTTGGTGCTGTATTAAAAGAAGCATTGTTTGACCCAAGTGCAAACAAAGATGAGATTTTAACATTATGTAAATTTGATAATAGTCAAAACGATACTCAAATCACACTTGATGAATATTGTGCTAATTTAGGCGAAAATAAAACTATTTATTATCTAATCGGTGAAAATAAAGAATTATTAAAACACTCACCTTTACTTGAAAGCTACAAAAAAAATGGCATAAATGTATTGCTTTTAAGCGACAAGATTGACCCAATTGTAATTCCTATGGTTCATAAATATAAAGATTTTGATTTAAAAGCTATAAACGAAGTTGATGAAATCAAAAAAGATGAATTAAACGAAGAGCAAAAAGGCTTTTGTGAAAAACTAAGCAAAATATTAGAAAATGATGTAAAAGAAGTAGTTTTATCTAATTCTTTAGAAAGCTCATTATCAAGCTTAGTTTATGATACTAAAGACCAAGAATATATGATGGCTAAAATGATGGCTCAATTTAGCGGAGAAAAAATGAATGCTAAAGGTGTTTTACAACTAAATGCAAAACACGAATTAGTAGCAAAACTAATAAACGAAAATAACGAAGATAGCCTTAAAAATCTAGCATTTATAGCTTATGGCACCGCAGCACTTGCTCAAGGCTTAGAATTTGCTAAGGTTAGTGAGTTTAACGAAGCTGTTATAAATCTAGCTAAAAAAGCGTTTTAATGCAAGAAAACAAAGCCTATTTAAGCGAACAAATAATTACTTATTTAGGCAATAAACGCTCATTATTAGGCTTTATTGAAAAAGGCGTAAAATATGCAAAAACCGAGCTTAAAAAAGATAAATTAAGCTCGGTTGATTTGTTTAGTGGTAGTGGCATTGTCGCAAGATTTTTAAAACAACACTCAAGCTATTTAATAGCAAATGATTTAGAAAGCTATAGTAAAACAATCAACGAATGCTATTTATCAAATATTGATAATAATTTTTATAAAGAGCTTGAAATAGAGCATAAAAAACTAAAAGAGCAAATCATTAATAATTTTAATGAAAACGGCTTTATAAGAGAGCTTTACTCTCCTAAAGATGAGCTCAATATCACTCAAAATGATAGAGCTTTTTATACAAATTATAATGCTAGTTATATTGATACGGCAAGATTATTACTAGAAAATCACAAATATAAAAAATACTTTTTAGCACCACTTTTATACGAAGCTAGTGTAAAAGTAAATACAAGTGGTGTTTTTAAAGGCTTTTACAAGAATAAAAATGGCATAGGACAATGGGGTGGAAGTGGCAAAAATGCTCTTAGTAGAATTACTGCCAATATTGAATTAGCAATGCCTATTTTTTCAAACCATAATGTGCCTTTTAATGTGTTTTGGCAAGACGCAAATGTTTTAGCAAATGAGCTTGATTGTGATTTATGCTATATTGACCCACCTTACAATCAACACCCTTATGGCTCAAATTATTTTATGCTAAATCTAATTACAAATTATATTAAACCACAAGATATTTCTAAGGTTTCAGGTATTACAAAGGATTGGAATAAAAGCGTTTATAATTCTAAAAAAACAGCTAGCGAAAGCTTTTTTGAGCTAATAAAAAATCTAAAAGCAAAAATAATTTTAATCTCATATAACAACGAAGGTATAATAAGTGAAGATGAATTTAAAAACACTCTTTTAAAATTTGGTAGCTTAAATATATTAGAGCAAAAATATAATACCTTTAGAGCAAGTAGAAATCTAAATAATCGTAAAATCCATGTAAAAGAGATTTTATATATCCTTAAAAAAATATAAAAATAATATATGATTTAATATGCTTAATCACAAAAACTACCTAAAGCCTTATTTTTATCTACAAAATATACTACTTATAATAAAGACTTAAAATTATCATAAATATTTATATTTTCTTAAAAGAATTTAAAATTGTATCTTATAAATCAAAAAAGCTTTATTATTTAATAAAAATACTAATTAATAAAAATTATTATTTATATTATCCATAGATATAATATTTAAAATATAATTACCTATGCAAATATTATTTGTATAAATTATTTAAGGAGTTTTTATGAAAAAAATCATTTTTTCTTTACTTTGTTGTAGCAATTTATTAATATCTCAAACTTTTATAGAATTTAACACTCTAGGTGCAAGTATTAAAGACAAAAATAATATTTTTGACAATGATTTATCTAGCACCTTAAACGCAAGTGTATATTTATATAAAATGGATAATTATGATAATGATTTTGTAGGTGGAATAGATTTTAGCCATTTTAATATATATTCAAGGTTTTTTATAGGCAACCAAGGAAGCAAAACTGATATTGATTTATATATTTTCACAGCTTTAGGTGGATATGGATTTTATAATGATATTTACAATATATCGCTTTCTTTATTAGGCGGTGTAGGATATGAAAAGGCTAACTATAATTTAAGTAGTGATATTATAAAAAACGCTAATTTTAATAAGAATTTAAAATCAAATCTATTAATGCTAGGAATTGCTGCTAAATCATATTTAGACAGCAATTTAATACTTGGAATGAGATTATTTGCCAAACACTACACAAACAATAATATAAAAGAAAAATCAGTCCTATCAGGAGATATATCATTAGGTTATAGTATTTCAAGACAACTTAATGGATTTTATACTCAAGTAAAAATAGGTTATGATAATAATTTAGTAGGTAAAGGTGTTAATTTTGGAATAGGATTAGGCTATTCATTTTAAAACTTAGGTTTTTTATCCAAAAGATAAAAAACCTTAAATTAAATCTCTTTTATAAATTCTTTTTAACTTTCTATCTAATTTATAGCACACTTCATAAATTGCAGGAATAGCAAAAAGTGTTAATATAGTTGAACTAATAAGACCACTAATTACTGCAACTGCCATAGGAGAATTGCTCTCATAACCAGCTCCGTGTGAAATAGCTAAAGGTAGCATTGCAAAAATCATAGCAATCGTAGTCATTAATATCGCTCTAATTCTACTTTTACCAGCTATTTTAAGAGCTTCTTTAACCCCTATTCCACTATCACATAATTTATTTGCAACATCAATTAATAAAATTGCGTTTTTGCCAACCATTCCAAATAATAAAATAAGAGCAACCAAAACAAATAAAGAAAATGTATTGCCTGTCAAATAAAGACCAATACAAGCTCCTGCAAACGCAAGCGGCATTGTAATCATTATTACAAATGGAACAATAAAGCTTTCGTAAAGAGCTGCTAATACTAAATAAATTAATAAAAACGACAAAATCATAACCATAATAAAACCAATAATCGTTTCTTCTAAAAGGTCAATAAAACCAGTAAATGTATATCTTAATCCAGTATTTTGCATAATTTTACTCATATTAGTTTCTAGTTTTGTTTTTACCTCATCTAAAGAAACTCTATCAACTCCTGCAGTAATTTTTACAGAACGAGTTTTATTAAGTCTATTGATACTACTGCTATCCTTAATTAGTTTGATATTTACTACATTTAATAAACTAATTACATTATTATCCATAGTTCTTATTTGTATTTTTTCAAGTGATTTCATATCTTCTTTAGATACTTTTTCAAGTTGAATAAATATATCTTTACTATCTTTTAAACCATCTAAAACCCCAACATTAGCGTGAGCAAAAGAAGTTTGGATTATCCCTGCTAATTCTTGGGTATTTACATTTAATTTTCTTGCTTTTTCTTTATCTATATAAATAGCTAAAACATCTGCATAAGCATCAATATCATCACTAATATCAACAACACCTTTTAATTCACTTAAAATATTTTTCGCTCTTCTACTAGCACTTACTAAAGAAGAAAAATCATCACCCAATAATACAAATTGAACTGGCTCATCAATACCTGCACCTTCAAATTTAGGTATTTCTAAAACTTTGATTTTAAATTCTTTTAAACTCAAACTATCTCTTAGATTAGATACTACTTCTTTTTGTCTTTCGGTTCTTTCATTTAAAGGTTTTAGCTTAACATATATTTTAGATTTTTTTCTATCTTTTGCATCATCGTAGCCTACTAATAAATAAGCATAATCTACATTTTTATTTTCTTTAATTTGCTTTAAGACTTCTAAAGATTTAGCTTCCATAACTTCTATTGATAAATCTTTTTTAGATTCTATTTGAACTTGTAGTTCGCTATCATCTTCCATAGGTAAGAAATCAAGTCCTATTTTAGGTGCTAAAGAAAAAGATAAAGCACATAAAATTAAAATAATACCTATAAAAATCTTTTTATATTCTAATATAGTATCAAGTGTATTTTCATACCAACTTTCTAATTTAATAAAATATTTTTCTGTTCTATCGTGAAATTTACTCTCGTTGGTATTTAAAAACCTAGCACTAATGGTTGGGACTAAAAATACACAAACTAAAAACGATATAATTACTCCAAAGGCAACACTCATTCCTAATGTATTAAAAAACAAACCAGAAATACTATTCATAAACGAAATCGGAATAAACACGCATAATAAAACTATACTGATACTAAATACAGAAAAAGCAATATCCTTAATACCTTCATAGCTTGCATATAAAGCATTTTTCTCTGCCTTAATTTTTTTACTAATATTTTCAATTACAACTATTGCATCATCTACGAATATACCAATAGATAAAGTAAGTGCTATTAATGTCAAGCGATTTAAATCGTATCCAAATAAATCTATTAGAAAAAAACTTGAAATAATTGAAGTAGGAATTGCAATGCTAGCAATAATAGTAGCACTAATATTTCTTAAAAATAAAAATACTATTAAAATTGTTAAAATCACCCCTAAACACATATCAAATACAACTTGATTTATATGCTTTGTAATATTTTCTGATTTATCATAAACAACTTCAAATTCTATATTTTTATGATAATCTTGAATACCTATTAAGGCTTGTTTAATATTTTTAGCAACTTCTAAGCTATTTTGACCTGTGATTTTTTTAAGCTCTACTAAAACCCCATTATCTCCATTAAAATGAGCATAACTATCTTTTAAAGTATATCCTATACTAATATCTGCTACATCTTTTAAAAATACTCCTGGAGCTATTCTTAATTGCTCTAATTCTTCTATACTATTTGAGTCGAAATAACCTTTAATAGTTATATTTTTAGCTTCATTTTCAATACTTCCTAAAAAAGTTTTAAAATTCTGCATTTTTATTAGTTTTGCTACATCTAAAGAATTAATATGGTATTTATTTAATTCATCTAAATTTAAATCTATTTTTATGTTATTTTTTAAATAACCTACCATTTTAACTTCTCCAACGCCCTTTATACGCTGGAAATCACCTTCTATATCATCTTCAATAATTTGCATCAAAGCCTTATCATCTAATTGCTTAGATGAAATAAAAATACTCATAACCGCACCTGCATCAGATGAGACTTTTTCAACGCTAGGTGGATATTCTAATTTTATTTTTGATATTTTTTCACGAATATCATTTACTGCTATTTCTAAATCTTTACCTAGTTCAAATTCTACGACTATTACGCTTAGATTATTAAAACTTTTTGAACTAATTCTTTTTATCTGGCTAACACCTGAAATTTGATTTTCTAACTTTTTAGTAATTTGAGATTCTACATAGCTTAAATCAGCATTTGCAAATGTAGTGATTTTAACAAGTGGAATATCAACATTAGGATATAAATTAATAGGCATTGTAAAAATTGATATAACACCAAAAATCAATAACCCTAAAAAAGTCATCAAAATAGTAACAGGTCTATTAATTGCAATTTTTAACATTTATTTATCCGTAATAATATAACCATCTCCAAATGAACCAATTTGTATATCATTTGCTAAGACTTCTGCATAAATTTTTCTAGTTTTTATATCTATATTTGGATATACCTTACTAATTACACCCTTCATATTTAAACCATTTATACTATATTCATAAGTATTACCTACTTTAACCTTATCAGAATACTTTTCATCAAAACTTAAAAGTAATTTAACTTCAGGGTAACTATCTAAAATTAATAAAGGTTGATTAGGACTTGCTACGCCTTCTCCAACTTCAATATATTTTGCCGTAATTACTCCATCAAAAGGAGCTTTTAATTTTTTTTGATTTATTAAAGTTTCATATTTTTTACTAGACATTCTTGCTGATTTTAGTCTTTGTTCTGCTTCGCTTTTTTTAAAATTAATTTCATCTAAAATTTGTTCATTCAATACTGATTTTACTTGCTCGTATCTTTTAAGAGTGCTAATTGCTAAAGTTAAAGCTTCATTTGCTAATTTTTGTTGAACATTTGATTCTTCTAATCCAACTTGCTCAATTGAACTATCAAGTTCTAATAAAATATCACCTTTTTTCACGCTTTTACCTACATCTACATTAATCTTATTTACAATTCCAAAAGACTGCAATGACAATTTAGCACTTTTTTGAGCAACCACATCAAAACTAGCATAAATAGAATCTGCAAATAAATTAAGACTAATTAACAAAAATAATAATTTTTTCAACATTTCTCCTATAAATCAATTACAAAATCTTTAATAATGATACCTTTAGCAAGTAATAATTCTGCCTTAGATATTTCAAATTTAGCTTTACTTAAGCTAAGCTTCGCCAAAGCTCCTTGCATAGTTTCTAAAGAATTTAAATATTCAACATATCCAACAAGTCCAGCTTCATATTTTTTAGCAATACTCTCATAAGCAATTTTGCTAGCATTTAAAAGCTTTTCATTAGCATTTATTTCTTCTTGTATAGATGCAATTTTTTGAATTAATAGTTTTTCCTTTTCACTAACTGATTTTTTGCTATATATATTCATTTCTTTAGCAGCTAAATTACTAAGTTTTGCACTCTCATAAGCTTTTTTATCAGCTCCAAAAGAAAAAACATTCCAAGATAAACCTAGCATAAATATATTTGAAAACATTTTTTCTTTTACTCTTTCTTTTACTATCATATCAAACGGAGCATATAAAGAATAATTGAAATTATTTTTTGAAAATCCCACAATATTTTTTACAAAAATAGTAGGTTTAAATGGTGCTAATGATAAATCCTTATTAAGCTCGCTCATCTCTTCTTTTAAAGAATTTATTTTAATATCATAAGATTTATTAGCACTATCTTCATAAATAATAGCACTGCCTTTTGTAGGAATAAAATTATTATTAGTTATCAAATAAATATTACTTAATATCTCATCTTTTTGATAATATAAAGAACTTAATTCACTTTTATTTGATTCAACTTTTGCATTAAAGATTTCTAATTCATCCTTAGGTCTTAAACCTACTTTATTAAGACTTTTTAGTCTATCTAAACTTGCATTTAAATATTTTAAATTCTGCTCTTTATATTCAATATTTTCCATTAAAGCTAAATAAGAATAATATAAACTTACTAAATTAAATTCCAATTCATTTTTAGCCTTTTCTAATTCAATTTGACTTAATTCGTGATTTTTTTTCGCAAGATTTATATTAGAATTTCTTTTACCATCATAAATTAAAGCATCTATTGCTACACTTACATTTGTTAAATTATTTGGATTTATTATATATCTATCATAATCAAAACTAACAAATCCAACTTGTAAAGTAGCACTAGGATAGTATTTGTATTTTACGCTTTTTGCACTTTCTTCTTTGCTTAAAGTTTCATAATTTTTAGCTTTTAACTGCTCATTATTCTCAATACTTTCTAGCATAGTTTTTAAGCTAGTTGCATTCAGCAAACTAAGACTTAATAAAATTAAAGATAATTTTTTCATATTTTTTCCTATGTAAAACTTTTAACCAAATTACCAATTAATAAATTCCAACCATCGACTAAGACAAAAATTAGAATTTTAAATGGTAAAGATATCATAACCGGCGGCAACATCATCATACCCATAGCCATTAATACTGATGATACAACCATATCAATTACTAAAAAAGGTAAGTATAGCAAAAATCCTATCTCAAATGCAGTTTTTAATTCACTAATCATAAAAGCAGGAACTAAAGTTACTAAATCTACATCATCAATACTCTTAGGATTATCAATATTTCTTAAGCGATAAAATAGTGCTAAATCCTTTTCTCTAGTATTTTTAAGCATAAATTCTTTAAACGGCTTAACACTTAATGCAAATGCTTCTTCATAACCTATTTTTTCTTCTAAATAAGGCTTAATTCCTGTTTCATAAGATTTATTAGCAGCTGGTTGCATTATAAAAAAAGTTATCACAAGTGCTAAAGATATTAAAATTGTATTAGGCGGCATTGCTTGTGTTCCCATAGCTTGTCTCATAAACGAAAACACTATAACTAATCTTAAAAACGAAGTGCATACAAATATAATACTAGGAGCTAAAGCCAATATAGTTAAAACTATGACTACATTTAAAGTAGTTACTAATTGGCTAGGCGTTTCTGGTGCGCTTAGATTTAGATTTAATGTAGGAACGCTAAGTGGAGTATCAGCATAAATAAACACTGAAAACAATAATAAAAGCAATAGTTTTTTCACTAATTTCCTTAAATAGTTTTTAAAAATGTTATCCAAAACTTGCTAACATTTTCTTAAAATCTAAAGGAAAAATATGAAATTAAGCATAGTAATACTAGCAGCTGGTTTTGGCACTAGAATGAATAGTAATTTAGCAAAACCTTTGCATACAATTTGTGGGAAATCTTTAATTAAAATTATTATTGAAAATGCTTTGCAACTTAGTGATGATATAACTTTGATTTTACACCATCAAGCAGACGCTATAAAAGAGCATTTAAAAGATTATTCTAATTTAAAATATATATATCAAGATATGCAAAATCATAAAGGCACAGGCGGGGCTTTAATAAATTATGAGCCAAAATACGAAGAAGCGTTGATTTTAAATGCTGATATGCCTTTAATCACACAAAATAGTCTAAAAATTATAGCTAATACAAATTCTAAAATAGTTTTAAGCACTTTTAATAAATATAGTGCTAATTCTTACGGAAGAGTGATTAAAGAAAACGACAAAATAAGTAAAATTGTAGAAACAAAAGATGCAAACAATGAAGAATTAAAATGCACTTTGTGTAATGCTGGAATTTATAAAATAAGTAAAGATATATTAAAAACTTACATTCCTAAGCTAAACAACAACAACGCTCAAAAAGAATATTATCTAACTGATATTATCAAAATGGCTATAGATGATAAAATAAGCGTTAGTGAATGCACCTTTGATGAGATTGAGTTTTTAGGCATTAATAATAAATTAGATTTAGAACAAGCCGAGCAAATTATGCAAAAAAGAATAAAAGATGAATTGCTTATAAATGGCGTTGTTATGCATAATAAAGATAGTATTTTCATAGAGCTTGATACACAAATTAGCAATGATTGTGAGATTGAAAGCGGAGTTGTGATTAAGGCAAATTCTATTATAAAAAGCTCAAAAATCTTAGCAAATAGCGTTATAGAAAATAGTGAGATAATTAATTCAAGCATAGGGCCAATGGCTAGAATTCGTCCAAAATGCGTTATTAAAGATAGTAAAATCGGTAATTTCGTAGAATGCAAAAATGCAAAATTAGAAAATGTAAAAGCTGGGCATTTAGCTTATTTAGGAGATTGCGAGATTAGTAGTGGTGTAAATATTGGCTGTGGTGTGATAATTTGTAATTACGATGGCAAAAACAAACACCTAAGCAAAATCGGTAAAAATGTCTTCATAGGCTCAAACTCAAACCTAATAGCACCAATTAACATACCTAGCGATACTTTAATTGCAGCAGGTAGCACGATTAGCAATAAAGACGCTGCTAAATTAAAAGCAAAAGATTTATTTATAGAACGTAATAAAGGCGTGATTTTTAATAATTTTAAGGATTTTTAATGAAAGTATTATTATGTGTTAGTGGAAGTATTAGCTTTTATAAAAGCTTTGAATTAATTTCTATGTTTAAAGAAGAAGGAATTAAAGTAAAAGCTTTATTAAGTGATGGGGCTTTGAAATTCGTCAATAAATTAGCTTATGAAGCATTATGTGAAAGTGTTTTAACAAGTGAGAATGAAAGCTGGGAAAATGATAAAAATCACATAATGTTTTCAAAAGATTGTGATGCTGTTGTATTTGCTCCTGCTAGTGTTAATTCAATAAATAAACTAGCTAATGGAGTTTGTGATAATGTATTTTTAAGCACCTTAATTGCTTCAAACAAACCACTAATAATAGCACCTGCAGCAAATACTAATATGTATTTAGCAAGTCAAACACAAAAAAGCTTAGAATATTTAAAGAGTTTAGGTGTAAAAATAGTAAAGCCAATTAGCAAAACCTTAGCTTGTAAAGAATTTGGCATAGGAGCTTTAGCTAATACAAAAGATATTTTTCTAGCAACTTTAAGAGAAATTTATAAAGATAAATTCTATATGGGAAAAAATATTTTAATAACAGGTGGCGGCACTCGTGAGAGCATTGATTTGGTAAGAAATATAGGAAATTATTCAAGTGGAACTATGTCAGATGCACTAGCTAAACAAGCTTATTTAAGGGGTGCAAATGTGGTGTATTTAAAGGCTAGATGTGATGAGATTAAAAATGAAAATTTCACACAATTAAGCTACGATACAAGTGCTGAATTAAAAGCCTTAATGCAAGATTATAAAGAATTTGATTATTTATTTATGTGTGCTGCGGTTAGTGATTTTATCCCTATCAAACAAGAAAGAAAAATAAAAAGAGATGAATTTGATGAAGAATTTAATATCAAAATAAGACCTAATGATGATTTATTAGCTACTTTTAATTTTTCGGGTAAAAAAATCGGCTTTAAGCTAGAGTGTGATGAAAAGACTGCCTATGATAATGCAAAAAAAGCTTTAGTAAATAAAGGTTTAAGCTTATTATGTCTTAATATTTTAGGAGAACATACTCAATTTGGCTCAAGTAAAAACGAAATATTTTTCTGTGATTATTCAGGCATTAGCGAAGGGTATTTTGATACTAAAGAAAACTTAGCAAAAATTATTTTTGATAGAGTAAAAGCTGATGTTTAATGATGTTTTGCCAATTAAATTTAAAGTAATTGATAAATTAATGTTTAATCGCTACAAATTATTAATTGGTAAAAAAGAATTAACCACAAAATCAAACATTAATTTAGAGCCAAATACTTATTATTTAGCTGAAATTTATGATAGTTTAGTCTTTAAAAATCTTCAAGCTGATAAGGTTTTTGCCTATATTGATTATGATTGTTTTGAGTTATTAAAAATCGCTTTTAGAGATGATTTTAAATACACGCTAATTAATTCATTAATCCAAACAAATCAAAAATCAGATTATGAATGCTATAAAACAATGCTTTTTGCTTTGAATGAAGATATTTTATATTTACCTTGTTTGCTTGAAGGAAAACCTATATTAATTGAATATAGAAAGAAAAAAAATGAATTAGCAATTTATTATGATGTTTTTGCTAAATTAAGCCTTTTTTTAAATGATAATAAAATATTAACTAGCTTTTCTAAGGTTCAAAAAATCTGCTTTGAATATTCGCAAAATGTAGAATTGACTACTTATAAAGATGATTTTTTTAGCCTTAGTTATAAAGGAAATTTATGAACGAGTTAAATCATTTAGCAATCATTATGGATGGTAATGGTAGATGGGCTAAAAATCAAGGTTTATTAAGAAGTTTCGGGCATAAAGCAGGTGCAAAAACTATTGAAAGATTGGTAAAAGCTTGTATTGAAGAAGGCGTTTTAGAGCTTAGTTTGTTTGCATTTTCTACCGAAAATTGGAAAAGACCTAAAGAAGAAATTGAGTTTATTTTCAAACTACTTAAAGAATACTTATCTAGTGAATTAAACAATTTTATAAAAAACGAAATTAGATTTAAAAGCTTTGGAGATATTAGTGTTCTTGATGTAGATACTAAGAATTTAATTAATGAGTTTGAAGAAAAAACTAAAAATTACTCAAGAATTATTTTTAATCTAGGCATAAATTACGGCGGAAAAGATGAGATTTTAAGAGCTTTTAAAAAATTAAAAGCAAGTGATGAAGAAATAGATGAAAATAATTTTAATAAATATTTAGATATTAAAAACAATGTTGATTTATTGATTAGAACTGGCGGACATTTTAGGATTTCAAATTTCTTACTTTGGCAATGTGCTTATGCAGAGTTTGTTTTTACCCCTACTTTGTTTCCTGATTTTAAAGAAGATGAATTAAAAGAAATTATTAAAAATTATAGAATTTGTAAAAGGAATTTCGGTGGAGTTTAGTATTTTAGTTTTTATATTTGGGCTTGTTTTTGGCTCGTTTTTAAATGTATTGATTTTAAGACTACCTGAGAGAAAAAGTGTTTTTTATCCGCCAAGTTCTTGTGGAAGCTGTAATAACAAATTGAAATTCTATCACAATATCCCTATTATTTCTTGGCTAGTTTTAGGTGGTAAATGTGGGTTTTGTAAAAGTAAAATAAGCATTCAGTATCCATTAATTGAGCTAATTGTTGGCTTTATATTTTTATATTGCATAGATATTAGTAGTTTAGAAAATCTTGCTTATTCTATTTGCTTAGCATTATCATTTAGCTTATTATTTGCACTTTGCATTATTGATGTTCGCTACCTTGCTGTGCCTAGCTTTACTTTAATGCTAACTTTGATTTTTGCTCTAATTTATACTCATTCAATAAGCAGTTTTAAAGATGCTTTAATATTTTCAGGTGGTGCGTATTTGCTAAAATCTTTAATAGAGAGCATAATGAATGCAAAAGCAAAAAGCGATGATGAATGTATTCAAGTAATGGGCGAAGCTGATATTGAAATAATGGCATTAATTGGAGCGTTATTAGGAATTAAACTTGGTTTTGTAGCTATATTTTTAGGAGCTGTTGTGAGTTTGCCTGTTTTTATGTATCTAAGAATAAAAGGCAAGGAAAACATACAAGTTCCTTTCATACCATTTTTAAGCATAGGACTTGCTTTAGTATGGTTTTTCCCTAGCGTTGGGCAATTTTGTTTAGATTATGTGCAATGATTAAAAAATATTTATTTAGACAATTCATAGGCTCTTTTTTATCAATATTTTTAACGCTATTTTTAGTAAGCTCTATCATTGTCTTATTTCAAATAGCAAAAATTACTTCTTATATAGAATTAAGCTTATATGAATTATTTAAATTATATTCTCTTATGAGTGTAAAACTCATCATTTTTACTACTCCTATTAGCTTTTTTATTACATGTTTTATGTGTATTCTAAGATTATCTAAAGAAAACGAAATAATTATGCTTTTTTCTCTAGGATTAAACCCTAGAAAAATAGCTAATTTTATTAGCTTTTTAGCCTTTATAGTAAGTTTGGTTTTATTAGTAATTAGCATAGTTTTAATGCCGCTTAGTTTTTCTTTATATGATAATTTTATTGATTATAAAAAAGCCTTTTCTAAAATTAATCTTAAAAATGCTAATTTTGGTCAAAAATTAGGAGATTATATATATTTTGCAGATGAATTAGAGAATGGAATTTATAAAAATATTGTTTTATATTTGCCAAAAACAAATTCTAAAAACGAACAAATATTATTAGCCAATCAAGGAACAATCCTAAACGAAGATAATAAAATCACATTTAATTTAGACAATGTAATGCTATATAATTTCAAGCAAAATACAGAAATCGCAAAGATTAAAAACCTTAGCTTTAGCACCTTAATTAATTCAAAAATTACTAATATTCAATCATTTAAAGACTATTGGAAAGATTATAAAACCCCTTCAAAATCAAAAGAATTAGTAATTTATGTCCTACTTAGCCTACTTCCTATTGCAAGTGTTCATTACGCACTAGCATTTAGCATTATTAGCTCAAGGTATGAAAAAAGCCACGAGTATTTAGCTATGCTTGTGTTTTTGATAATTTATCTAGTTCCTATGATGATGTTTTTAAATTATCATTTTTATACTATTACTTTTGTATTTTTCACTTCGCTAATAATTTCTAAGATTTGCTTTAGGAAAAAGATTTTATCAAGGTATTAAATGTTTTCAACTCTTAAGATTTTTAATAAAAATATTATTATTTTAAGAGATGATTTATTAGGCGAAATTAACGGCAATAAAGCAAGAAAATTAGATATATTTAAAGACTTAAAACTCCCTTATAAACACATAATCTGCTATGGCTCAAGTCAATCAAATGCTATGCAAGCACTAGCACTCTGGACTAAAAATAATAATTATAATTTTTCTTTTGTCTGTGCTAGAAGATGCGAAATTAGTGGGAATTTAAAAAGTGCATTAGAAAATAATGCTGTGATTTATTATGCGAATAATCCTAAAGAATTTGCAAAAACTTTGCATAAAAATGATAATAATAGCTTTTTAATTAGCGAAGGTGTTTGTGAAGATTATGCTAGATTTGGCTTTTATAAAATGGCAAAAGAAATAGCAAAAATTGTAAATGAATTAGATTGTGATGTGGTATTAGCAAGTGGGACTTATACAAGTGCGATTTATCTTGAAAAATATCTAAGCACACTTTCAAATGCTAGAGTTTTTACAGCATCTTGCGTAAATGCTAATGAATATTTTGTAAAACAAATAAACAAACTTAATCCAAATTCCAAGCTAAAATTATTAAAAACTGTTAGAAAATATCATTTTGCAAATCTTTATGAAGAGCTATTTATATTAACAAAAAATATTAGCGATATTGAGTTTGATTTGCTTTATGATAGCGTTTGCTTAAAGGCAATTTATGAAAACCTTGATGAACTAAAAGAAAATATCTTATACATTCATCAAGGCGGATTAATTGGTTCTAAGAATTTAGAACTTCGTTATAATAAAAAATATAATCTCATAAATTAAAATTTCTTATTCTTAGCACCAAAGTGGCAAAGTAAAGAAAACACAATACACATAATACAAGCAAATAAAAGCATATATAAACCTGCATTCCAACCAAAAGCATCAACCATAGCACCTAAAAGCATAGTTCCTAAAGAAGCTCCTACGACATAGCTCATAAACCCACGAAGACCAACGCAAGAACCTACAGCAAAAGCAGGAACAACTTCCATAGTTTGAACACTTGCTAAAAATTGTGGCACATATACTAAACACCCAGCTGCTGCTGCAAAAAATATAGTGTAGTAAATATTATCGCTCGTAAAATATCCAATAATCATAAAAAATATTATACAAACAGCAAGAATTGCAGGTGGCATTCTATATCCTTTAAATAATCTATCAGATATAATTCCTGCTAACATTGTTGATGGAATTGCAGCCCATTCAAAGAATAAAAACGCTGTATGCATTTGCTCTTTACTAAAGCCTTTTACAGATAAAAGATAAATAGGAAGCCAATTTATCAACCCAAATCTAATCATATAAACAAAAGTATCCATCCAAGCAACATACCAAGCATTAGGATTTTTTAGAACATATTTAACAAATATTTCTTTACTACTTAAATCAGTAGTTGAAGCTGAGTTTTTAATATCTTCTTCATAGCCTCTTAATTTATTAATCTCGTTTAATTCTTTTAACCCTTCATTTTTAGGATTACCCTTAACAGCGTATAAAACATAAACACTAATTAACAAGGCTAAAATTGCTGGGACATAAAAGTGATTTACTTTCCAATAAGTAGCATTAAAATCAGCCGCAGCAATCCCTAATACAGGAGATAATATTAAAACAGATTTAGAAATAATTGGAGCTACCAAACCCCCTCCAATATTATGGCTTATATTCCAAATAGCAGTATAAATTCCTCTTTCCTTTTTAGGATACCAATTAGCAAGAGTAATAAAACTAGGTCCAACGCCCATTCCTTGAAAAACTCCAAGTGCAATAACAGCACCTACATAAGCATATAAAGCATTGCAAAAGCCTAATAATACATTAATTAACGCACATAAAATAAGACCTAAAGCCATATATCTTTTTGGGTCAGCCTTATCACTTAAAGCACTCATAACGCCTTTACTAATACCATAAGCAATTAGCATAGAACCAGTAATTAAACCTATATCAGAATTATTTACTGCTAAATCAGTCTTAATTAATGGAGTAGATAGGGTAATATTGTTTCTTACTAAATAATATCCCATATAACCAACAAACACACCACTTAATGAAAGTTTTCTATACTTATAATAAGTGCTTAGCAACTCATCATCTTTAATCACCCTATCCTTTTTGACAGGTCTTAAAAAAGAAATCATCTTTAATCCTTTAAATAAAATAATAGTAATTTTATTTAAAGTTGTTTTAAAATAGTATTAATTATTGAGCTATATAAAGAATAATTTTTATTTTTACAATATTAATGAATATATAGCGATAAACCTGAAAGCATTGCTATAGTTTTTAACACAATAATACTTTTATAATATGCAAGTATTGATAACATAAAAATATGTAATAGAGTAGAACATTTTTTATTTTTTATGTAATAGAGTAGAACATTTTTTATCTACTATATTACATATTATTGTTGGATACAAAGAGTTTTATGTAATACATTGATGGTTTAAAGAAAAGTTTATTATATATTATGAATAACCAAAATTTTAAAGATTATGGAATTTATTTATAAAAATTATATAAATGAATTTAATAGCATAGAGCCTAGTATTAAAGAATTACTTAAGAGAGAAAAATTATAAAATGTTTAATCAATACATAGCAAAATCTTATAAAAATAAATTATTTTCATAATATATATTTTAATTATTTTACTTTGTAATTAATGTTTTATGATGTATAAATTATAAGTGCAAAATATAATGATTTTACTTTATTATAAAAGCTAAAATTAATTGATTAAATTATCTAATTAGTATGAAAATTTTTTATTTTAAATTGTCTTAATATAAGAATATTTGTTTTTAAGAATTTGAAATTATTTTTATTTATAAATATTAAATGCCTAAAAATAGGCATTTAATTAAGCTTTTATATCTACTACATTGCCGCCTAATTCAGCTATTTTATCATCTATAGCTTTTACAGCGCGTTCAATTGTAGCATTCGCAATATCAGCATATCCTTTGCTAAAACCACCTAAAGTCTTATCGGCGTCTTTAAAACCACGCATAATTCCTTCACGACCTGCTTTTAGCTTTTCAATATCATCTCCAGCACCAGCTAGAACAAAACCAGCTATTCTATCGCCAGTTTGCTTACTACCCCAATAGCCATCTTCGCTAATTAATTCTTTAGCTTTTGCAGGAGTTAAGTTTTGTAAATTCTCAAAACCATCACCTAATTTACCTAAAGTTCCAAGAAAAGTATTAAGTTGCATTTCATTTTTTGAAAAACTAAATATGCTTCCTTGAGTATTAAATTGAGAAAAGCTAATTTGCATACTTTGTGCTATATAAGCATTTGTAATATCCTTACCACTAATACTGCTTAAATCCCTATCTCCTAAGTCAATGCCTATATTTTTTAAATTATCTTTTATAGCATTTCTTGCATCATCTTGAGTTTTTACACTTTTTGGTAAGCCACTCGTAAAACCTGAATTACTAACAGAACCTACATTCATAATCTTCTCCTTTTAAATATAGTCTTTTTTATATCGGCTAAATAATAAATTTATTTAATTTTTTAATAAAAATAAATTTATTTTAAATAATTTAATACTAAATTTGCAAAATACTTACTAGCTAGTAGCAATACTTCATCGTTGAAATTATATTCTGGATGATGAAGATTTGCACTATCTCCGTTATTTATAAAAGCATATGTTCCTTTAACCTCATCTAAAAATGCAGAAAAGTCTTCACTACCCATTAAATGCGGGTGTTCAAACTCGCATTCATCTTCACCAAAACTCTCAATCGCAGCAAGTCTTGCTAACTCGTGTGCTTCATCGTTATTGATAGTAGCTTTTATATTTTCAGCTCTTTTTACTATAGCTTTTATATTAAAAGCATTTGCTAAGTTTGTTGCTAATTCTTTAATTCTTGTATCAATAAATTCAAGCTCTTGATTGCTAAGACCTCTTACATTTATCATAACACTAGCTTCATTTGGGATTATATTAAATGCTTTTGTAGTCCCTGCTAGAAAGCCTGTAACATTTACAATGCTATCTTTTAATTCTAAAGATTTAAAAGTATATAAAGCATTTACAAAATTATTTGCAACGCTTATTGGGTCTTTGCATAAATGTGGAGCCGATGCGTGTCCGCCTAAGCCTATAAAATCTACTTTATAAGCACTTACACCTGCCATCATTACGCCTTTTTTCATAAAGAATTTCTTATTTTCATAGCCTTTCATCTGTGAAATTGGCATATTATGAATTCCATAAATATAATCAACCTTAAAGCGTTCTAAAACTCCATCTTTTATCATTCTCATAGCACCGCTTAGCATTTCATTATCACAACATTCTTCAGCAGGTTGAAAAAATAAATTAAGAGTTCCATTAAAATTAGCACTTGCTAAATACTTAGCAGCCATTAATAATCCTGCCGTATGCCCATCGTGTCCGCAAGCGTGCATACAGCCATTCTTACTAGCATAATCAAGTCCTGTGCATTCTTCTATACTAAGTGCATCCATATCAGCTCTAAGACCTATGCTTTTAGTAGAATTTCCTTTCTTTAATACTCCTACAACACCCGTTTTTCCTATGCCTTCATAAACTTCATAACCAAATTCTTTTAGTTTATTTGCAACTAATTTTGCGGTATTAAACTCATTAAATCCTAGCTCTGGATTTGCGTGTATGATATGTCTTAAATCTTTAAATTCCTGATACAAATTCTCTAAATCTTTCATTAATAATACACCTTATTTTCTTTTAAAAAGCTTCTTAAATCTTCGTATTCGCTATTGGTTAAAAATCTATATTTTTTAGGCTTTAATACACCCAAATCAACCCTACCAAAAGCAACCCTTTTAAGTTCCACTACTTCTAAATCAAATTCAGCAAAAAAGCGTCTTAATTCTCTATTTTTGCCTTCATCAATAATAACTCTTAGTTTTGTATATCCACCACTACTTCCAAAAATCTCATATTCTAAAAAAGGCTTTAGACTAAGATTTGTGATTTTGCTTTTTGGGTGTGCTCCTTTTAAGCTATTTACAATCTCAAGTCCATTTTCCATAGCATTGATTACATCTTTACTTATAGTGCCTTTAATTTTTAAGTAATATTCACGCTCTAAGTTACTTTGCATTAAAAAATCAGCTATTACAGGACTATCTACTAATAAAAGTATGCCCGTTGATGAAAAATCTAATCTTCCAACAGGATTAAAATGTCTAAAATCTCTTGGCAAATTATCATATATCAAGGCTCTTCCACGCTCATCTTTATGGCTTACTAATTCGCCTTTATCTTTATGATATACGATGACGCTAAATTCACTTTTTTTATAAATTCTTTTACCTTTTACAAAGACCTTATCATCAATTCCAACTTCACTCCAGTCTTCTAAGCAAACTTTGTTATTAATCTTTACTAAGCCTTCTTTTATTAGTTTATCAGCTTCTTTTCTTGAATACTTGCTATTGTGTGCTATAAATTTATTAAGTCTCATCACTCATCCAATAATTGTAATAATCCTATTATTTTTTCATTCTCAAGAACTACTAAAATTGATATTTTGTTTTCTTTCATATAAGAAAACGCCTTATGTGCTAAAACTGATTTTTCTATGGTTTTAGGATTTTTACTAGCATATTCTAAGGCTAATTGCTCTAAAGAAAAATCATCCTTAGCCATAGCTCTTCTTAAATCCCCATCACTTAAAAATCCAACTAATTTTTCATTATCAACTAATAAAGCACAACCAAAACTTGCCTTACTCATACAAATAATAGCGTCTTTTAAACTAGCATTTTTGCTTATTATCGGTAGATTGTTTTTATGCATTAAATCACTAACTTTTACATAATACTTTTTACCTAATGCTCCACCTGGATGATTTATACCAAAATCACTAACACTAAAATCTTTTAAATTAATAACACAAGCTAAAAGCGCATCAGCTAAAGCTAGAGTTAGAGTAGTTGAGCTAGTAGGTGCTGGTAGATTTGTGATTGCTTCATTGCAATTTGTAGCAATATTGAAACTACAAGCATTTGCTAATGGAGAATTGCTTTGAGAAATGCTAATTAAAGTAGCGTTTCTATCATTTAAAAATGGTAATATTTTTAACACTTCTTCGCTTTTACCACTAAAAGAAATTAAAATCACCACATCATCTTTACAAATATTTCCTAAATCTCCGTGCATTAACTCACTAGCATGAATAAAAAATGACCTTACCCCACAACTAGCAAACGAAGCTGCAATTTTGCGTCCAACGATACCACTTTTACCAACTCCAACAATGATTAAATTCCCTTTGCATTCACTAATTATCTTAGCAACTTCACAAAAACTCTCATCTAAAGAATTTGACGCTTCTTCTAAAGCGAAGGCTTCTCGCTTTAGAATGTTTTTTGCAATTTCTAGCATATTTTATCCTTAATGAATATTTAATAATAAATACGGATATTTTTTATATTTTTTGAAAAAATACTTCTTAAGTGCATTTCTTAGTGCTGGTTCAAATGCCTTTTTATCCTTTAATAAAGTATCTTTTGCATCAGCTATAAATAATTTAATATAATTGCTAACATCAGTTGCAAAATCTTGAGCTAGTTTATTTGATACTAAACCAAAATTGATTATATGTGCGTGATTTAGTGTCCTTGCACCCATATTAATATGAAGATTAAGCTGCACTATTCCATGCTCTGCAAGATTTTTTCTAGTATTTAATAAATCATCATGCACTTCTCTATCTACTTGATTATCTATATAAGTTTTACCTGTTTTAACGGTTTTTAATCTTCTTAATTTATTCCAGCTAATCTCCATTTGATCGCCGTTATTTAATAAATATATATTTTTTTCATTCACACCACAAGCAATTGCACTAGCTTTGTGCTTACTAATATGAGAATACTCTCCATGCACAGGCAAGAAATATTTAGGTTTTACAAGTCTTAAGATTAGCTTTTGCTCTTCACTTGCTGCATGACCGCTTACATGAATTTCGCTAAATTCTTGATAAGCAACACTTGCTCCATGACGCATTAATAAATCAATTACACCTGATACACTTGCTTCATTACCAGGAATTGCTTTAGCGCTTATAATTACTTGATCATTAGGCTTAATTTTTACATGTTTGTGTTCGCTTGTAGCCATTCTATATAATGCACTCATACTCTCACCTTGTGAGCCTGTAGTTACTATTAATATCTCTTCATCAGGATATTTATCAAGCTCATCAGCACTTATAAAAATCTTTTTATCAAATTTTAAATATCCAAGCTCAATTGCTGTAAATAGATTTCTTTCCATAGAACGACCTATAATACAAACTTTTCTATTATATACAAGTGCGTGTGTGATTGCTTGATGGATTCTGTGAATGTTTGAGCTAAATGTGCTCATAATCACACGACCTTTGCATCTTGAATAAATCAAATCAAAAGTCCCACCAACGGTGCTTTCACTCTTAGTTACACCTTCGCGGTAACTATTAGTACTATCGCTAAATAAACATAAAACACCTTTTTCGCCATAATAAGCTAAACGATGTAAATCACTAGCATAACCATCTATTGGAGTATGGTCAATCTTAAAATCTCCCGTATGAATAATAGTTCCAGCAGGAGTATTTATAGCTAATGCACAGCTATCTATAATACTATGAGTTATATGCATAAACTCAACTTTAAAAGAGCCAATTTCATAAATTTGTCTTTTTGTAATTGGTCTAAATAATTTGCATTTATCTTTAAGCCCGTGTTCGCTAAATTTATTTGAAATCATTCCAAGTGGAAGCGGCGTAGCATAAATCGGAAAATCAAATTCTTTATAAAAATAAGGCATTGCTCCAATATGATCTTCGTGAGCGTGAGTGATAAGAACAGCTTTTACTTTATCTTTTATCTTTCTAATATAAGAAAAATCAGGAACTACAATATCAACACCTAAAGTATCAGCATCAGGAAAGCTCATTCCAACATCAATGATAATAGCTTCATCTTCATACTCAATTACGCTCATATTTCCACCAATAGCACCAAGTCCGCCTAATGGAGTAAATTTAACACTTGCATTACCTTTGTAATTTATCCAAGGATATAGCCTTTTTTCTTGAGCTTTTTCGTTTTCTTTCATTGATTCAGCTAAGGCTTTTTGCCAATCTAAATCACCTTTTAAAGAAGCTGGTAAGATTTTTTTCTTACGCTTTTTTTTCTTTTTAGCTTTTTTATCGTCAATTTCTTCTTCTAATTCTTCTAAAAGTTCATCTTCGTTTTCAGCGTTTTCATAACTTCTTGCTACTTTTGTTTTTTCTAAATCTTCAATATTCATTTTCATCCTTTAGTAATTTAAAAAGTTCTAAGAATGATTTAACAGATATTTCATGAGCTCTTTTGTTTTCATCAATTTCTAGCTTATCTAATGCTTGTTTTACCTTTGTTTTATTTGAAAATGAACTAAGCATTTTTTTTCTTGGTTGATTAAAGGCTATCTTGATAAAAGAATTAAAAGCTTTTAAATCTTTTTTATCCAACAAACTAGGCTTTTTAATAAGCTTAATTACACTAGAATTTACTTTTGGCATAGGAGTGAATGCACTAGGTGGCACTTCACAAACATTAACTTTATCACAAAGTAAATCCGTAATAACACTTAAAGCACAATAATCAATACCAAAAAATCTATCTGCTAATTCTTTTTGAATCATCACAAGCATACCTATGCAGTTATCATCAAATAAAGCATTTATAATAATTTGCGAACTAATATAATACGGCAAATTAGCACATATAAAATAAGGCTCATCGCTAATTTTTACATTCATAACATCAGCATTTATTAGCGTAAAATCTCCACTTAAAATCTCTTTATTAAAACGCTCGTTTAAAATAGGAATTAAACTATCATCTATTTCAAAACTTGTTAATTTAAAACCGCTTTTAAGTATTGGAGCAGTTAAATCACCTAAGCCAGGCCCAATTTCAATTAATTTTGCTTTTAAATCTTTGGGTATCGCTTGGATGATCTGCTGTTTTACTAACTCATCTTTTAAAAAATTTTGTCCGAATTTCTTTTTTGCCTTAATCATTTGGGGAGTATATGAAAAAATATTTAATGTATAGAAAAATTATTTTGAAATTCCTATTTCAAATTCTCAAACAAAAAAATAATAAAAAGTGGGAAATTTAAAATGGTGGTTAGAGGCAGAATCGAACTGCCGACACGCAGATTTTCAGTCTGCTGCTCTACCGACTGAGCTATCCAACCACCGAAGTAAAGCCGTTATTATATATGATAATTCTTAAATTATGCTTAAATTTTTTCTAATGCGAAAATTTGTTGTTTTAAAAACGAATAATTAAGTATTGAAAGTATAAAAACTACAATACTAGCAATACTTAAAAATGAAATTCCTATTTCAAATTCTTGAAAAAATAAAATTACTAATAAGCAAATCATTACTAAAAAACTAAGACTTATCGCTTTTATTTGTCTTTTTTTAGCCTTATCAAAATTATTTTCATTTTGATTTTTAAATAAAATCACTCTATCAATAGCAACTACAAAATAAGTATTTTCGCAATTTTTTAATTCATCTTGGATTATAAATTCTTTATTTTTATAAAGTAATTTATTATTTTTCACACTATACTCACTTGTAATTAAAGCACTTTTTGCAAGTCTTAAAAAGCTAAACATCTAAATCTTTCATATATTTTATAAACAAATCCCCACGCTCAGCATAAGAACTAAACTCATCTAAACTAGCACACGCAGGACTTAATAATGCTATTTCTTTAGTTGTTAAATCTTTATAAATCATACTTACAGCTTCTTTTAGATTGGTTCTAATTGGGTTTAATCCGTGCTTTTTAGCAATATCGCTAAAATCGCTCTTACCTATTAAATAAAGCTTTATATTTTTATCTAATTTTGAGAAAAACTCATTTAAATCTTGACCTTTAGCATCTCCACCAGCAATTAAATGTAAAGGCTCTTTAAAACTATTAATAGCAGCAAGTGCAGCTGAAATATTAGTAGCCTTGCTATCATCAATCCAAATTCTATTTTTACTATCTTTAAAAATCTCAACTCTATGACGACCAATTTTAAACTTAGATATTTTTTCATATTCAATTTTGCCACTAATAATCTTACAAGCAGCCAACGCTAAACACGCATCTAATAAAAACGGCTCATTGTAATTTAATCTAACTAAATCAATATCAAAAAGTTTAGCTAAATCACTAGAATTCTCATAAAAATATTTAATACAATTTGCACTCTTTAAATACTCTTCATATTTTTTAGGCACAATAATACTTGCTGTTTTATTCATTCTAAAAATTAAATCAAGTTTTGCTTTTTCATAATTATTAAAGCTTCCATGCCAAGAAATATGATCATCACAAATAGGTAATAATACATAAAGCTCAGGTCTTGCAACCTTAGTATAATGAAGGGCAAAAGAGCTCATCTCAAGGACAACTAAAGGTGCTTTAAGATTCATTAATGCAATTGGTTTTCCTATATTTGCTCCTGCTTCAATATTAAGCAAATAAGAAATCATTTCCGTTGTAGTAGTCTTACCATTAGTCCCACTAACCCAAATACTAAGCCCTAAAGCTTCGTTATAAAAATCAATCTCACTTGTTAAATTCTTAGCACTTTTACATAAAATATGATTAGGTGCAATTCCAGGACTAACTACTTCTATGCTACTTTTATCAGGATTAAAATAGCTTGTAGGTAAAAGCTTATTACCAAATTCATCTTCACTACAAACGCTAAATTTATCATCATATATATACCATTCACCCTTTTTATAAGTGCTTGTAATTGCCTTAGCAACATTTCCATATCCAAACATTGATAACATAAAACTCACCTTAATTTAATAGTAATTAACGCTAAAACATTGCAAATAAATGCAATTAGCCAAAATCTAACTATGATTTTATTTTCACTCCAACCAATTTGCTCAAAATGATGATGAATTGGAGCCATTTTGAAAATCCTTTTATGAAATATTTTAAAACTTCCAACTTGTAAAATAACGCTAATAGTCTCAAGAACAAAAACAAAACCTATTAAAATTAATAAAATCTCATTTTTTGAAATTATCGCTAAATATCCAACAATAGCTCCTAATGTAAGAGAACCGCTATCTCCCATAAATACTTGTGCTGGATGGCAGTTATACCATAAAAATCCTAGTAAAGCACCAATTAATGCAAGTGCAATCACAACACATTCTTCACTCCCACTTACTCTAGGTAACAATAAATAATTAGCATAAACAGCATTTGAGCTAAGATATAAAAACACTGATAATGTAAATAGTGAAAACACACTAGGCACACAAGCAAGCCCATCAAGTCCATCAGTTAGATTAATAGCATTTGAGCTAGAAATTAACACCAATACCCAAAATAATAAAGCAAAATACTTCATATCAATTATAGGATATTTATAAAATGGGACAAAAAGTTCTGTGCTAAAATTCCCATATATCATAATAGGTAATATTGTTATTAAAGATGCAATTAACATTAAAATCATTTTAGAGCGTGGTTTTAACCCAGCCTTATTTGCCTTTTTTAATACCTTGCCTAAATCATCAATTATTCCAATAGCACCAAAACAAACAATACACAAAATCGCACTAAAACTATAAACATTAAATGTAGTAAAAACAAGACTAGATAATAAAGCAGCACAAATAAAAACAACCCCACCCATTGTAGGAGTATTAGATTTTTTTTGATGATTTAGTGGTGCATCACTTAAAATTGGCTGATTAGCCCCTACACTCTTTGCCCAAGAAATAAAAAGTGGCATAATAATTAATGTAATAATAAACGATAATAAAAACGCTAAAAAAGCCCTAACGCTAATGTAAGAAAATAAGTTTATATCAAGGTTAAACATTTTTGTTCCTAATAAATTTATAAAAAAGGCAAATATTATAATAAAATTATAAATTTTTAGAGTATTATTTCTCTTTTAACCAATATAAGGAGTTTATATGTTAAATCCAGTTCTAACAATTGCAGGAAGTGATTGCAGTGGTGGTAGCGGACTTGAAGCTGATTTAAAAACCTTTACTATGCATAAAACTTTTGGAATGGCAGTAGTTTTAGGAGTATATGCTGTAAATACTCAAGGAGTTTATGGTGCTTGTGTTATGAATGAAGATATTGTATCGGCTCAATTTGATGCAGTATTTAAAGATATTCCACCAAAAGCACTAAAAACAGGATTAATGGGGGATGCTAATTTAATAAGATTAACTATTGAAAAATTTAAAGAATATAAACCTAAAAATATAGTAATTGACCCTGTTATGTTTGCTAAAAGTGGTTTTAGATTAATAGGAGATGAAGATTTTAAGCTTTATGTAAATGAGTTTATCAAATTCGCTGATATTTTAACGCCTAACAAATTAGAAGCCGAACTTTTATGTGGATTTGAGATTAATTCTAAAGAAAAACTAAAAGATGCTGCTAAAAAATTAATAGACTTAGGTGCTAAAAGCGTGATTGCTAAAGGTGGAAAATATTTTGATTTAGCGATAGATTATTTTTATGATGGAAAAGACTTTTACGAGCTTTACGGCAAACCTTTAAATACCACAAACGATCACGGAGCAGGATGCACTTTAAGTGCTTCTATAGCTGCTAATTTAGCTAATGGACTTTCTAAACTACAAGCTGTAAAAGATGCTAAATTATATACACAAAATGCAATGGAATTTGCTCCAAACTTAGGAAGTGGCAGAGGCCCATTAAATCATATGTTTAATTTATAAAAAGGCAAAATATATAATTTTGCCTAAAACTTATATCCAAAACCAATCTTAAAAAAATAAGAATTAAATTCTTTAAAAAACTGCTTACTTAAATCAATATCCAAACTTAAACTATCATTTAATAAATACTTAGTTTGTATTCCAAGCTCAAAACTATTAAGATTTTTGAAATATAGATTTTCTTTAGAATATCCATCACTTATAATAAGCAATTTATCCTTGCTTAAGCTTTTAAAATAATTACTATTTAGCGAAAATGCAAAATCATTGTTAAGGTATTCTAAAGCAAAACCTAATTTTAAAAAGCAATTATTTTGCCTTTTAAATAAAGCTTTTATATATTCATTTTTATATTTTGTCTTTGGTAAGTATTCAAAAACAAAAGCAATATTTGGCTTATATACAAAATAATTTTCATAACTTAATCCAAATTCTACTTTTGAATTAACGCTAAAATAATCTTTATTTATAATCCCTAAATCATCAAGATTTATCGCAACTTCGTGCTCATTGTATTTAAAATCAGTATTTATATAAAAATTATCAAAATTAAAATTAGCATAAAATCCGCCACCATAGATTTTATGATTTTTGCTTTCATTATTTAAGCTATATAAAAATAATCCTAAATTATTATAAAAATAATTATATTCATTAGATTTATTTATTTTTATTAGATTTAGCCAATAATTTATATCATTTATATCCCCACTTAAATACTCATAATCTAAATAATCAAACCTTTTGCTATCAAAATTTAATCTTGAAATAGAATAATTTAATAAGTCTTCTTTATAGAATTTATTTTTTATATTATTAATTAGCTTTTTATCCACACCAATTTTTGCAATATCAGGATTTTTTGCTGTAATTTTATTTATTGCATTATTTTCTAAATTGTTTTTATATTTATCATCAAATAATTCATTAATATCGCTAATATTTAAAGAGTTAAAATCCCCTATCCCAAGCAAAAAAGCTCCATTTTGCTCTTTTTTTACTATTACTTCTTTATCAAAACCAAAAACACTAAAGCCTTTTATAGTATATACAGCAAAATCTTTACTTAAATCCTTACTACTCCTTGCTAAAAGTAAAGGAAAAAATCCTAAATTATTTTGATAATTTACAATTTTTATATCATTATTTACGCCTTTTATCTCTTCATCAACGACAATAGCCCCACTAAAACCATCATTAAAATAAAGAACAAAATTATTATTATTAGCTTCTAGTGTTTTAGCTCTAAAACCACCATAAATTGATGAAGAATTTAAAATCAAATTATCAAAAATCATATTTTTTGAATTAATTGTAGAATTATTGATTTTCGCATTTTTTACTTTTAATTCTTCATTAGCTAAATTACTATAAGCAATCTCAATATCCCCACCTAAAATATCAGCATTAATAGCAGATGCGTTAGCATAAAAATACGCATTATCGCTTTGAGTAATGGTATTATTAAAAGTAGATTTATAACTTGTAAAAAATCCACTATTATTTATCTTTTCAAAACTAGAATAAATACTATCTACATTTAAAGTATTTTCTAATTGATTTTTAAACTTAAAATTGCTTCCTACTAAATCGCCATTATTAATAACCCTATCATTAAAGGTAATATCATTTCCTATAACCCAGCCATTAATATCATTATCTAATTCTTTATTAAAAGTAGTAATATCACCTAAAATCATACCATCATTATAAGTATTTGCAAAAGTTAAATTCTCTCCAGAAATAGTGCTATTTTGATTATTTTTTAGATTGTTTTTAAATTCTAAAAAATCCCCATTGATAGTATCATTATTGATTACTTCGCCAATAAATTCTACATTATTTACATCCATAACAGCATTATTAATCACTTCATTAAAACTAGCTTTATTATCTATAAAAATATATGAATTATTTTCTAAAGTTGATTTAAATGATAAATTATTTCCAGATATAAGCCCATCAGTATCATTTAAAACATCTCCATTAAAAGTATTGTTATCTCCAAAAATCCAGCCTTCTTGAAAGTTAATAAAATCATAAAAAATATTATCATCTCCATAAATTAAGCCATAATTTTGCATATTAAAAAAATTATTATGATTAGCTTCTATCATTCCATCATATAGATTAAAAAACTCTTGATTTGTAGTAGTATTGGTGCTTAAGAAATATCCATTATTAA
Source organism: Campylobacter sp. RM12654 (assembly GCF_020137585.1). Taxonomy (NCBI): domain Bacteria; kingdom Pseudomonadati; phylum Campylobacterota; class Epsilonproteobacteria; order Campylobacterales; family Campylobacteraceae; genus Campylobacter; species Campylobacter sp. RM12654. The sequence goes on along the minus strand of NZ_JACGAR010000005.1, from coordinate 57,377 downwards.
CAAACATTTGAATATTATGAAATGAGCCTTCAAAAAATCCACCATTATACACCTCGTTAAAAGTAGAAAAATTACCACTTAAAGTAGCACCAAAATTATTATTAAAAACACCAGAAAATTGATTTTTATCACTATTTATGACGCCTTCATTATCTATATCTTCATTTGTAATTATCTGATTTGAAATCACTTCATTTTCATTGATAATTAAAGCATTTAAAAAAGTTAAACTAAATAAAAATAACAAATATTTTTTAAACAATATAAACCTTTATATAAAAATAATTTTTAATTATATTTAAAAATTAGCTAATATTAAAATATCAAAATAATATTTTAAATTCTAATTTAATTGTTTATATAATATTTATAATTATTTTCAATTATTCTTAAGAAATGATTTTTATAATTAATATTTTTTAAGGAGAATGTATGAAAAAATTATTATTTGTGTCAATTTTATCAAGTTTAGCTTTTGCTGATGTAAGTTATTTATTAAATGTAAAAAATATGGGTTGCAATGGTTGTGCTAAAAAAATAATAGAAGCGTCTAAAAGTATTGCTGAAGTTAAAGATTATAAGGCTGATTTTAATTCTAAAGATTTAGTTATTACTTTTGCTAAAGATGTAGATATTAAAGCAATAGTAGAAAAAATCAACGAAATCGGCTATAAAGCAGTGCAACAATGAAGGCATTTTTTATAATGCTTTTAGCACTTAATCTTAATGCAAATGTTTATTTTATAAAAGATATGGCTTGTGAAGTTTGTGTTGATTTTATTAGTTTTTGTGCTAGTAAAGTTAGCAAAAATTATAAAGTAGATTTAAATTCTAAAACTCTAAAAATAAGTGATAAAACTTATGATGAAAAATCACTTTTAAAATGTTTAGCAAAAGATGGCTATGAAGCAATTTTGCAAAAATAAAATTAAGCTAAGCATATTTTTAGCTACATATATTTATGCAAATACCTTAGATGAAATCAATATTAATGCAGTGCAAAATATTGATTATTTAGAATTTTCTAACACTATTTACAATAAAGCCTATCTTAATACTCAAATAAAACAAAATCACACTTTAGATGAACTTATCAAAAATCATACAAATATAAGAATTACTACTAAAGATAGCGATAATTCAAATTCTTTAAAGCCAGATGATTTTTCAATCAATGGTGCTAAAACCTATCAAAATCAAATGTTTATAGATGGAATAAACATAACAAGCACCATTCAACCAGCTATGTCAAAAACGCTATATAAAAATGTCTGGTATAACCCATCTCTTGGTTCATATTCGCTTAATATAGATAGCGAAATTATAGATAATTTAAGCATTTATGATAGTTTTGTAAGTGCTAGTTATGGTGGATTTTTAGGTGGAGTAATTGATGCAAAAATCAAAAGCCCATCAAAAAATCCAAGTGGTGGATTTAGTCTTGGATATAGCTTTCAAGATAATATTTTTATAGATGATAAAATAAGGCAAAAATATTCTAGTGGATATGGTTATCAAGATTTTAGTAATTATTATAAAAGATATTTCAGTGCTAATTTTAGCTCATATTTAAATGATACTTTTGGAATTTTATTTTTTGCAAGTAGTAATTATTCAAATACAAAAATAAAGCAAAAAGATATATACACAATAAATAAAATCAGCGATACAAATAACTTAATTTTGCTAAAAACTCAAAAAGATTATGATAACCATATTCTTAGCTCAACTTTTATTTATAATCCTTATTTAATAAATCAATTTCAAGAAGGCGTAATTGATTCTAATATGAAAGTAAATTATGGTGGATTTAGCCTAGCTTTTAATCTTGAAAGTGAATTAAAAAATATAAATCTTAATCAGCATTTATCATTTTTAAAATCAAATTCTTCAAGAATTTATGATAAAAAAGTTCAGTATCAATTCATCTTACCTTCAGGTATAAAGCAAAGTTATGGTGGGCTAGGAGATACCTTACAAACTGAAAAATCATATCAATATAAATTAGACGCTAAAACTAATGAATTTAAAAATAATGATTTAGAATATAGCTTTAATTTTGGTTTTGAACTTAGTAAAAATCAAGGCAAAATAAATAGAATTAATCCTTATACAAGATATGAAAAACCAATTGATATTCTAGCTTGTAAAGAAAATGATATTAGTTGCATAAATAATCAATATTTTTCATATTATGAAACACATTTTGCAAAAGCTAAAAAATCAATAAATAACTACGCTCAATTTATACAAAGCGATATTAAATATCATAATTTTAGATTTAGATTAGGTCTTAGAAATGATTATGATAGCCTTAGCAAAAGATTTAATATAGCCCCTAGAACAGGACTTGAGTATTATTTAAATGATAATCAATTTTTAGGATTTGGATTTAATAAATATTATGATAAAGGGCTTTTAGCTTATATTTTATATGATGATTATTTTAGTGGATATGAAGAGTATTCAAGAATTGATTATAATAGCCCTTGGATACAAGATACAAAATGGCAAAAAGATAGAGTTTTTATGGGATTAAAAAGCCCTTATGCTAATGAGTTTAGCCTATATTACAACGCAGAATTTAAATATTTTAAAATGTTATTAAAATACATTAAACGCAAAACTTATAATGAAATTTATTCAGCAAATCAAGAAGAATTAGGCTTAGAAAGTATAAAAGATACTGATAATAATTATAAAGTTTATTATAATGGCAAAAAAACAGCTAATGATATTGTAAGTCTTAATTTATCTAGCAATGAAATTAGTATATTTAATACTAAAAATTATTTTGATTTAAATCTTAGCTATCTACATAAAAAAGGTAGTGCGACTAATTATTTAAGCACAACTGGTAAAAACATAATCTATAATGGTAAAACTATAAAATCAAGCGAATTGCCATTTGTTTATGAGCCTTTTATAGCTAATTTTACTCATAATTTATTTTATGATAATTTTAACTTGATTAATGAAATCACTTATCATTCAGCGAAAAATGATTTATACTCACAATACGATAAGAATTTAAATATGCAAATATTTAGCGATACTAAACTTAAGTCATATTTGAATTGGAATTTAGGATTTGGCTATACTAAAAATATTAAAAATACTAAATTAAAAATAAGTTTTAATATCTTAAATATTTTAAATAGCAAAAATAAAATCAACGTATTTAATTGTAATAACGAATTATGTTATAAATACGCTAATTCAAGGCTATATACTTTTAATCTAAATTATAATTTTTAAATTAGTGCAATTAAGCACTAATTTTTAATGTAAGCTAAACTTAAGCGGCACACTAATATCTAAAACTCTTTCATAACGCTTAAATTTCGCTATCTCAACGCTTTTAATCCCTGCTTTATTTAGATTTTCATATTTTGATGGCTTAAGTATTTTTATATTTTTTGCCTTACCATAATCATAGGTAAATCCTACAACCACTACTCCTTGCTCACGCCTTTTTCTTGAACTCATAGGATAATTGCTCTTAGCAGTTTTATTTAAAACTGATTGAATATGAGAGATTAATTCATCTTGATTATTCCCACCTGCAGGAGTATTATTACTAATTGTAGTAGTTGGTTTAGCTTCATTTATCTTGCTTGCTAAAGGTTCGTTTTGAGATGTGATTGGCTCATCTTGAGTTTTTTTAATTTCTTTTACTTCTTGCTTTGGTTTTGGTTTTTTATGGTGCTTTTTTTTAGGTTTTAAAGCAAATTTTTCTTCTTTTATCTCTTCTTTGATTATTTCTTCTTTTATTTCTTTTACTTCTTCAATTATTTCTTCTTTAACAGCATTTTGGGGTATGCTAGGAGCATAAAAAAGCACCGCTAAAGCTTTATCATTTTTAATCTCACTTGTCTTTACATCAATTCTAAAAAAACACGCCAACAAAACCGCATGAACTAAAAAGGAGATGAAAAATGCGATTTTATTTTTCTGTTGCAATAGCAAAATTTTCATGCTTTAACTCTTTTAAAATATCCACTATTTTTACAAAATGTTTATAACTAGCGTTCTCATCAGAGCGTAAAATTACAATTTCATCTTTACTAATACTTGATAATTTTGCCTTTAATTCATCTACGCTAAGCAAACTCTCATTATAAAATATCTCGCCAGTTTCATTAATACTTATAAATACTTTTTGCTTATCATCAATGCTTACGCTATTTTCTGATTTTGGTAAGTTTATAGCGATTTTTTCTTCTGCTATAAAGGTGCTAACACTTAAAACAATGCAAAGTAAAACTAGCATAATATCAATAAATGGAACTAGATTTAAGCCTTCTTTATTTACTCTCATTATTTTCCTTAAATCTTGATAATACAACATCAACTTTTCTAATAAATGCGTTGTATATCATAAGAGTTGGGATTGCTACAACAAGTCCAAGTGCTGTTGCTTTTAGTGCTAGCGAAAGCCCTAGCATAATACTTTTTGCGTCCATAGTAGCTGCATTTGCCATATCATAAAATGTAATCATTATGCCTATTACCGTGCCAAGCAAACCTATATAAGGAGCGTTTTGATAAACGATGTAAAGACAGGTGAGATTTTTACTAAGTGCTATTTCTAATTCATCTTTACATTTATAATTTTTAATATCAATATTCTTAAAAAATATTAGCCTTTCAATACTAAATGCCAAAACTAAAAAGCTCATAAAAAATAATATCGCAAACACAAAATAATCTAAATATTCTTTTAAAAATTCCACATTTTCTCCTAATAATTGATATTCTAAAAAAGGCTAAAAAGCCTTTTTTAGTTTAGAATTTGTAACTAAAGCCTAGTTTTATATTTCTTCCTGCTTCATAGTCGTTTGCAGTCTCAACCCCAAATCTTCTTTGAGAATGTGAAACATAAGTTTTATCAAATAGATTGCCAACGCTTAAGTTTATTTCAAGATTTTGAGTAGGCATATAACTTGCATATATTTCGCTTACTCCATAACCTGCTTTTTTAGTTCCATCTTCTAAAGTCTTACCAGCAAAAGCTATTAGGTTATAACCAAATAATGTATCAATTGGACTAGCAAAATATTCAGCATTAAATGTATATTTATCCCCACTATCACTATATGCCATTACGCCACCAACTTTACTTTTGTCTTTATGTTTTGTTGTTTGATGAGTATAACTTGCACTAAATTTTAAATTCTCATAAGCATAAGAAGCATATAATTCAACCCCACGAACATTAGATTTACCCATATTCATACGATTGTAATTATTCTTAATTGTTTGTCCGTTTTGAGTAGTTGTTACGCTTACATTTTCTTTAATTAAATTCTTATAATCAGTATAAAAATATTTAGCTACAAAATTAACATTATGTTCATTAAAGTTATTTTTATACCCAAATCCAGCTTCATAAGCATCACCTGTTTCAGGCTCTAAATTCTCATCAATATAATTTGTATTAAATGTATTTTCGCTAAGTCTTAAAGCTTCAATCGGATCAGGTCCTCTAAATACTTTTGAATACCCAGCAAATAAATTAATGCCGTTTTCTGCCTTATAATCAAGTGCTAATGCAGGGCTAAAATTATTAAATCCTTGAGTTTTCTTGCCAAAATTATCTATAGTAAATCTATCAAATCTAACTCCAGGAATTATGCTAAATCCACCAATTTGAATAGTATCTTGTAAAAATACTGATAGGTTGTTTGCTACTTCTTTAGGATGATTGTTTGTAGGAGTTACAGAAATTGCTCCATTTGTTGCATCTTTTAAACTTGAATGATTTTTTCTAAAGCTTGTAGTTTGATACCACTCAAGTCCATAAAATACTTCTTGATTAAAGCTAGTATTTTCAAATCTTGATTTATTGTTTAAATAAGCACCTGTGGTTTTTACTCCATCATTTGATAAAAATGCTTTACCACCTGATTTTTTAAACTCTGCATAATTTGGAACTTCATCTTTTATAAGCCTATGCTCTGTATGATAAACTCTAAATTCGCTATCAATTAATTCATTTGGATTGTAATTGTAATTAAATGTATAGGTATCTCTTTGCATAATTTGAGGCAAAATAGGTTGAGCTCTTTCTCCTGCTTTTAGTGTGCCTGTATCAAATGCCACCGAGCCACCAAACTCACCTCTAAATGGAAAATCACCATCATATTCAGTATGCTCATAGCTAAGACCTGCTTTATGCTCATCTTTTTCATAATTTACTTTAAATAAATAGCTTAAATCATGACCCTTACCACCAATATCATTGCCATTTCCATCTTTTCCAAAGCCATAATTTTTATGATTGATATATGCTAAAAGACCAAAATTATTATCAGTTTTACCATAAGCCATTATGCTTTTTTGCCATTCTTTATTATTAGTTGAATAGCCTGTCTTAAACTTACCACCAAAACTCTCATCACCTTCTAATAAATCAAATGCACTTGCAGTCTTAAACGCAACCGAACCACCTAAAGCACCTGAGTTATTAGCAACACTTAAAACACCCACGCCAACATCAATAGCTTTTAATAAATCAACATCTAAAACTAAATCAGCCGAGTGATGAAAAATATTTCCACGTTGTCTTGCACCATCAATAGTAATATTAATACCCCTATCATTTACGCCACGCATATAAAGTTTTTGATTAAACTGATTTGTCCCTGCCACATAAACACCTGGAATATCACGCATAACATCTCTTATTGCACCTGCGTTTTTGTTTGAGATTTTTAGCGAATCAACATTAGAATATCCAATTGAACTAGCATTTACTTCAATAGTATCAAGATTAGCATTCTCATTAGCCAATAAGCCAACACCACCAAATAAGCATAAAGCCAAAGAAAGTTTTAAAGATTTTCTCAAAATATCTCCTTAATTGATAATAAAAATGATATTCTATAATATTTTTAGTTAATAACAAAAATAATTATCATAATATTTATAAGTTTTAAATAAATGATAGTTATATTGATAATAAATTTTATTTAAAATTCAAATTCATTGTAATATTGTTTAAGATTTTTAAAATAAAGAATTTAATTTAGCTTTTGTAGTTTTATAATTTTTTAGAAAATACTTCGTATAATAAATCTATTTCACTATCTTCAAATATAGCTGAATTTTTATTTTTTAGATAATCTTTCATCTTAATTTTATTGATACTTACACTCACTTTACAACTCCTACAATACATTAAAAATCCTTCTCCTAAAGAAAAAAAATCATTTAATTCTTTATTGCATTCCGTGCAAGTTTCACTAAAATAAAGCCTACCTTCATACTCAATCATCAAAGCATAAGCATCTAAAAATACTCTTTTATAATGTTGAGTTTTTAATCTATTAATTATTCTTAAACTTAAATCATAATAAAAACTTCCACACTCTTGATTATCTTTTAAATGCTCATATAAAAGCACACAAAAACTCTGCCAAGCCTTAATAATCTCATAATCATTCCAAGGTAAGGCTAATTGCATTGTTGAATGTAATTTTGGCAAAAATAAAGGCTGAATACTTAGCTCATAATCAATAATATTTCCGACTATTAAATGCGAGTGTCTAACTCCGTAAAATCTATAGCATTTTACTAATTCTTCGCTGCTTAGGATAAAGACTATTAAATCTTTATCCCTAACGCTAAAGGTATTTAAGATTATTCCTTGCAATAATTAGCACCTTCGTTTGCAAAAAAAGTATCGTAATGAATGTTAAAAAAGGCATTTTCAAGGCTTTTAAATAATTTTGGATTTTGTGCTTCAAGACTTGCTAAAAGCTCTTTTGTTTCTGCTCTTGCGTGTGGCATTTTTACATCAAATCTCATAGCAGGACAAGCTTCATCACCTATTGTTTTAAGACCATTTTTAATAGCATTTTCTCTTAACATTCTTTCACGAACAAATATCAAAGGACGAATTACGGTAATTCCTTGTGCTGAAGTGAATTTTGCAGCAAGTGTTCTTAAAGCTCCATTATAAGTAAAGTTCATAAAAAAGCTCTCAATAGCATCATCTAAATGATGTCCTAAAGCTAATTTATTAAAGCCATTTTCCTTAGCATAAGTATATAAATATCCCCTTCTCATACGAGAGAAAAACGAGCAAAAGCTTGAATTTTGACGGATTTTTTCACTAGAAATCTCATAAATGTTACTTTCAATTATTGTATGCTTTATGCCTAAAATCTTGCAATAATTACTTAGATATTTATAATCTTCGCCCATTCCATAGCTAAGCGTTACTGCTTCAAATTCAAACTTAAACGGGACTGCTCTTTGCATATGTTTAAGTAGCATTAGTAAGCTTAAGCTATCTTTTCCACCGCTAAGTCCTACTAAAACCTTATCGCCTTCTTCAATCAAATTAAACTTATCACAAGCTCTTGCCACTTCTTTAATAAGTCTTTTACTAAGCTCATTTTTAAACAAATGTTCGCACATTTTTAAGACAAATCTAGCACTATTTTTAGCAGCTAGTTCTAAAAACTCATCAAAACTAACATCAGCATTTCCACCTGCATCATCGCTAATTGCTCTTAGTATAAAACAAGGCACATTAAGACTTTCGCAAACTAAAGCAACGCTTGCTCCTTCCATCTCAACCGCATCAGCATTAAAAGTATCTTTAATCCAATTTTTCTTAGTTTCATCGCAAATAAATTGATCAGATGTCGCAATAATGCCGCTAACTACATTTAAATCAAGCTCTTTTGCTACTTTTTTAGCAATATTATTTAATTTTTCACTTGTTTTTATAAAAACGCTAGTTTCAGGGACATAGCCAGGTTTGTGTCCAAACGCTGTTATATCTATATCATGCTGCACTAATTCTTCTGCAATTAATAAATCCCCTATTTTTAAATTAGGATTAAGCGACCCTGCAACGCCTGTAAAAAGCAAACAATCAGCCTTATATTTTTCTATCATTACACTTGCACTTAGAGCTGAATTTACTTTGCCTATTTTTGAATAAGCAATAATTAGTTCATGACCTGCGTAATCAATGAAATAATAAGTATTATTTGCATATTTACTCTCTTTATAAGAATACTCATTTAAAATTGGCTCAATTTCTTCACGCATAGCACCTAAAATTGCTATTTTCATAGGTTTTCCTTAAATGTTTTTATAAAATTTTCAATATCTTCTAGGCTTTTTATACTAATACTTGGTTTGTTTGTTATTTTTTTATTAAGTCCGCATAAAACACTGCTTCCAAATTCTATAAAACCATCAACGCTATTTTCTATACTTTTTATGCTTTGTTTATATAAAACAGGCTTAATAAGTTGCTCTTTTATGGCTAAAATGGCTTCATTTTTAGTGCTATAAGGCTTTGTAAAAGCATTAGAGATTACTGGTATGAAATCATCATTAAACAACAATTCTTTTTCTAATTTATTAGCTGCACTTTGCATTAAAGGACAATGACTTGCTACGCTCATATTAAGTAGCATTGCTCTTTTTGCTCCAGCATTTTTAAAATCATCTATGCTATTTTCTAAATCTTTTTTAAGCCCAGCTACAACTATTTGACCATCGCAATTGTAATTTGCTGCATAGATTTGCTTATTTTCCTTATTTGCTTTAGCACAAATTTCTTCTACTAAATTATCATCTAAACCTAAAATAACCATCATAGAAGCAGGATTTTCACTACTTGCACATTCTTGCATATATCTTCCACGCATATTTACTAGCTTTAAAGCATTTTTTAATTCAAGTGCATTATTTGCACATAAAGCCGAAAATTCTCCTAAAGAATGCCCTAAAGATGGAGTGTTTTCATAACTAATAAAAGGCTTTATATCATCTTTTTTTCTTAAAGAAATTCCATTTTCTTCTAATAATTTTTCAAATACTTTATAATACATAATGCTATTTAGTAATATTGCAGGTTGGGTAAATTCACTTATATCTAATCTATCATTTTTACTAAAAATTAATTCTTTAAAATCAATACCACAAAAACTACTAACTTCATCATAAGTTTTTCTTACAAACTCAAAATTATCAAATAATTCTTGACCCATAAAAGCACTTTGAGAACCTTGACCTGGGTATAAAAATGCGTAATTCATATTTTTCCTTTTTAATTTATTTTATTATCAAATCTTATAATACAAGTATTAAAATCTTTTAATTACAGCTATTATAAATCTTTTTTACTTTTTGTATAATATTATAAAAATATAAATTCCATTATTAAAATAATAAACGAAGTTTAACTTGTAATACTAATACAATCTATATTTTTAATATCATAATTTTAGCACTTTTTTATGATTGAATTAAAAATCAAGTTAAAAATAATAAGTTTTGTATATTTATAACTTACGATTATATATTAAAGATTGCTTGTAATTTGTGAATTTGATAGCAATAAATGTATTTTAAAGATTTGACATAAAAATAAAATTATAAAAATGATTAATTTTAAAAAACTGAATACTCTGAGTATATAATAAATATTAGTATAAGGCGAAATAAATCGCCTTACATTTTAGCTAAACCTTAGCTCTTAACCTCTGCAACAACCGCCGCCGTGGTGATGATGGTGATGATCATCTTCATCATCGTGATGATGACCGCAACTTCCATCGCCTTTGCAACCACTATGTCCGTGATTTCCACATCCACATCCACCAGCTTGTGCTACTGCACCACTTTCTAATTCTTCAGGAGTAGCATCTCTTACTTCTTTAATATTTACGGTAAATAATAAATCTCTTCCTGCATAAGGATGATTATAATCAATTACTACGCTACTATCTTTGATTTCTTTAACAACAACTCTAACTGTTGAGCCATCTTCGTTTTCTCCGAATAATTCTAAGCCAACATTTAAATCAATGCCTGCGAATTGTTCTTTTGGTAATTCTTGAACCAAATTCTCATCATATTCTTGCCAAGCTTTATCTTTAGTGATTAAAATATCACTTTCATCACCCTCATTTAGTTTAGCAATTTCATCTTCTAAAGCCTCTAATACTTGATTTCTACCTAATAAAAATGAAATAGGATGAAAATCAGTATTATTTTCTAATACTTCATTAGTTTTTGCATCACGCAATATAAAATTAAGTGATACTACGCTGTCTTTTTTTATAGCCATTTTTAATCCTTTCTATTAATTTATACTTTTAGCTTCACTTGAATCTGGAAATTGTTTTTTAAGTGCTGCATAAAAATTATTTGCTTTTTCTGTTTCATTAATTGCCTTCAACGAATTTGCGGTATTTAATAAAATTAAAGGCATATTAGGAGCTTTTACCCCTTGATTATTATATAAATCTGAACTTGTTTTATAATAATATATAGCATTTTTATAGTCTTTTTGTGCGTATGCAATTTGTCCTAAATAAAAATTACATTGTGCAGGTTTATGTTTTGCATTTGCTAATTCTTCAAAAATTTTTGCGGAATTTTCATAATCTTTACTATTATATAAACTTATAGCATTTGCCATTTTTTGAGCTGGAGTTTCATTTTTAGCTGCAACCTCATTTGCTACTACTTGCTGAGTTGTAGATTTTACAGCTTTATTCTCGCCCAAGCTACTAACTAAATTTGTTAATTCACTTAAAGCCTTTTTTAACTGATTAATGCTGTTTTTTTGATTTTTTAATTCTTGTTTTATTTCAGAAATATCTTTATCATAAATATCAAGTTTTTCTTTTGAAAACTTTTCTACTTCTAATAATTTACCTTCAAAATTATAAGTTTTGTTATTCAAATCATCAACTACACTTTGAATACCTTCAATTCTTTCTAAAGCCTTATTTGTTTTAAAATCAACACCAGTATAATCTTTACTAAGAGTTTCAACCTTTTTTTTGTTCTCTAATAAAACTTTTTCATTTTCTGTTAGCCCATAAGGCTCTTTAATATTTATATTACCTGCATTAAAGGCTGAAGTTTCTGCGTAAATAATAGGGGCTAAAGCCCCTATAAAAAGTATTTGTTTTAGCATAAATTAAAACTGAACTTTTGTTTCTGCTCTACGATTTTGAGCATCGCATTCTTTTGTTTTATCATTACATACTGGGTTGTTTTCGCCATAGCTTTTAATTGTAATTCTTGAGCTGCTAACTCCTTGAGATTCTAAACCATCTTTAACAGCTTTAGCTCTTTTTAAACCTAAAGCTTGGTTATATTCTTCACTACCCCACTCGTCGCAGTTACCTTCAACAACAATATTTAAATCTTTACCATCTTGATTTAATAAACTTGCGTTATTTGATACTACGCCATACATATCTGAACGAATATCATATTTGTCAAAGTCAAAATATACTTTACCTAAAGAATTATTAATTCTTTCTAGTTTAGTATTAATATCTTCCTTAACATCTACATTCATATCTGGAGCAACCTCCACTTTTTTTGGAGCCTCAACTGTAGCCTTTTGACTACAACCAACAACTAAAGCTGCTAAAGCAACTGCATAAGCTAATTTTTTCATTTTTTTCCTTTCATAAAAAGTAATTGAAATTATAATTTCCAAAACTAAAAATTTATTTAATTACCAATCCAAAGTTGAAATTTTACCAACTTTTAGTGGGAAATGATACACTTTATTCTCATCAAGTCTTAAAATTCCTAAAGAACTTTGCATTCCTAATAATTTTATAAACATAATCGTCTTACCATCGCTACTAAAATTAGGGAAAATATTTCTACCATTTAATGTCAATTGTCTTACATATTGCGAATCAGTTGCCATAACATATAAGTTAAAATCTCCTGATTTTTCACGACTTGAATAAACTATATAATTATTATAAACACTAAATGCAGAATTGTTTTTACCATGATAAACTAATTGAGTTGCATTAGTTTTATCAAGACCTTGTAAATATAAATTAGGATAAGAACTTCTATCGCTAACAAAAGCAAAACTATCACTACCTACAAATCTTGCACTAACATCTATTCCTTTATACATAGTAAGTCTTTTTGTATTTTTAGTATTTAAATCTAATAAAAATATTTCTGGTTGATCTTCAGTTGTTTTAGTAATTAATGCTTTAGTTCCATCTTTGCTAATATCGCTAAGAGCTAACATACCAGAACCTTGAGTAATTAAAGTTTTTTGATTATTCAATAAATTATATTTATATATACTCAAAATATCTTTATTATAATCTGTATAATAAAATTCATTTTGATTACTATTTGCCCATTTTGCAAATAAATTTAACCCACCTTGCATAATAATTTTTTGATAATTTAAAGTGTAATCTGCAATAAGAATTTGACTTTGCTTAGCAGCTATTTTTCTAGTAATTAAAATCTTTTTATTCATCCAGTCTAAATCTGCTAATTTTAAGTCCTTAAACATTTGTGAAATTGCTTTGTGAGATAAAAACACATAAGCACTTTTTGGATAAGTAAAAGTATTGTTATACTTAATTTCATTATTCATACCCTTAAGAGTTATGCTTAACTCATAATTATTTCCTACAGGATTTAAATTATAATTTAATTCATAATTTGCATTATTTTCATTAGTAATTTCAAATTTAGAACTTACTAAAACATCATTTTTAATTACCTTATCAAAATCAAAATTAACCAAACTACTTGTAGTTATTCTAATCTTAGGCAACACCTCTTGCTCGCTAACCACATCCATAATAATATCAGCAGTTAAGCATACTAAACTAAAACATAATAAAAATATCTTTTTCATTTTATCTCCTTGATACTTAATATAACCGAAAGCCTTAAACTACCACTATAATCTTGTTGATTTGGTGGAATTCCTAAATTTTTGTTTTGTTGATTAATAGTTTGTATAAAAATTCTTGCCTTTTGTCTTAAAGCAGAACTTTCATTAAAACCATTATCTTTGATTTTTATTATACCATTTTTTGATATTGTAAAAGCTACTTCAAAAATTTCCTTATCATTAATATCTGAACTATTAGCAGTTACTAAACTCCAAACATTTTTCAAATACGCATTCACTCTACCAAAATATTCATCATAAATTCCAGAAACCTTAGCCGATGTTTGTGTAGTCTCTGAATTATTATTTGACTTAATTGTTGTATTAGCTAATTGTGATTGTATTTTTTTTAAAGCATCTAATTGTGATTGATTTAATTTATTTTCTTCTTGCTTAGTTTCCTTTTTTGGATTTTTTCTTTCACTTTTGCTAACTTTTAAATCCCCAAACAAACTACTTAAATCACTATCACTATCTTTACTATCAGTTTGTTGTTCTACTTTTTCATTTTGTTCAATTACTTTATTTTGATTATCTTTTGTAGCATTATCATTGCTTGTATTTTCTGTACTTTTATTTATTTTTTTTGCTACTTCTTTAGTATAGTCTTGTTTAACCTCGGCTGGAGTTTCAACATTATCTTCTACGAACAATATATCCACTTCACTATTACCATATTTAATAACTTCTTCATTTTTAGCAAAAATATTTATTAGTAAAATAAATATTAATATAGTAAGCACATATATTAAACAAGATAATAAAAAAGCTTTTGATTTACTCATTTTGTTTGAAGTGAAATTTTTACAAATCCTGCTTTTGAAAAAGTTGATAATACTTGCATTAGCTTATCGTAACTTATATCTTTATCTCCAGATATATAAACTATTTTATCTTTATCAAATTGATTTTTAATTAAACTAAAATTATCAAAAAAAGCAATATAAGGATATTTTTTCTTATTTAAAACTACTTCATCTTTTGTAATGCTTACGAAAATATCATCTTTTTTTGCTTTGCTAACACTTGATTTTGAGCCATTTGGTAAATTAATATTTTCATCATATTTTAAATTAGGAATTACTAACATTAAAATTACCAATAATACTAACATAACATCAACTAAAGGAGTTATGTTTAACTCTGGGTCTTCGTGTAAAAAATCATTTTTCATCGCTAATAATCTTTATTTGACTCTCTAAAATATTTAAACATTCAAATACTTTTCGTTTCACAATTAAATGAAATGTATAAGCTAAAATAGCAGAAATAATCCCACTAGCAGTAGCTATTAAAGCATGACCAATTGGAGAAGCGATTTGAGTAATATCACCATTTCCATTTAAAGATATTAAAGTAAAGTATATTGAAACAACGGTTCCAAACAATCCTATAAAAGGCGAAGTAGTAGCAATAATACTAAGCCAAGTAAGGCCTTCACTAAGATTTTTAGAAGCCTCATTATAATAAATCTCTAATTTTTTCATAGAACCTTCACAAGGTTTAAAATAAGCCTCAAAAGACAAATCTTGATTTTTTAATAACCTATCTAAAGTTCTTAATTCTTCTTGATAAAATTTAGAAATATTGCTTAAGCGATATAAAAAAATCGCTAAAGCAATAATAGAATAAAAACCTAAAATCCCAACTGCTAATAAAGTAGCTAAGTCAAAATCCGAAATCAAATTCATTTAGAATCCAGTCTTCCTAAAGTTGCGGCAAGGGTTGCTGAATTTGCACCTGCTGATTTTAATAATTCTTTAGCTTCTTCTAACTTTTTTTTGCTTATTGAATTATCATTACCACCTAGATAAACAGCACCTTGAGCCAAAATAACAACACTATTTTCATCAACTTTTACATGGCCTGAATCAATAGCTATAAGCTCCTTTGAACCATCATAATTTTCCACACTAATTACACCAGCTTGAAGCAAAGAAATTACAGAAGCGTGGTTTGGCAAAACACCAAACTCACCTTCACTTCCTGGCACCAACACTGATTTAACTTCTGAATTAAAGATTTCTCCGTGTGGAGTAACTATTTCTAAAGTTAATTTATCCATATTAAGCCTTTAATTTTTCTGCTTTCTTAATAGCCTCTTCAATATTTCCTACCATATAAAATGCGTTTTCAGGTAAGTCATCATATTTACCTTCTAATATACCTTTAAATCCAGCTATGGTTTCTTCAAGGCTTATATATTTTCCAGGACTACCTGTGAAAACTTCAGCTACGAAGAATGGTTGTGATAAGAATTTCTCAATTTTTCTAGCTCTTTCAACAACTAATTTATCTTCTTCGCTAAGTTCATCCATACCTAAAATAGCTATGATATCTTGTAAATCTTTATACTTTTGAAGCACACTTTGAACTCCACGAGCTACCTTATAATGCTCTTCACCAATAATTTGTGGGTCAAGCATTCTTGAAGTTGAATCAAGTGGGTCAACTGCAGGATAAATTCCTTTTTCAGCAATACTTCTATTTAAAACCGTTGTAGCATCTAGGTGAGCAAAAACAGTTGCAGGCGCTGGGTCTGTTAAGTCATCAGCAGGAACATAAACAGCTTGAACTGAAGTAATTGAACCTTTTTTAGTTGATGTAATTCTTTCTTGGAATTTACCCATTTCACTTGCTAAAGTTGGCTGATAACCAACAGCTGAAGGAATACGACCAAGTAAAGCCGACATTTCTGAACCTGATTGAGAAAATCTAAAGATATTATCAATAAACATTAAAACATCAAGTCCCATTTCATCTCTAAAATATTCAGCCATTGTAAGACCTGTTAAAGCAATACGATTTCTTGCCCCTGGTGGTTCATTCATTTGACCATAGCATAAAGCAACTTTATCTAAAACATTGCTTTCTTTCATTTCATTATAAAGGTCATTTCCTTCACGAGTTCTCTCACCAACACCAGCGAATACTGAATAACCACTATGTTTAAACGCAACATTGTGAATTAATTCCATAATAATAACTGTTTTACCAACACCAGCACCACCAAATAATCCTACTTTACCACCTTTTGCATAAGGAGCAAGTAAATCAACTACTTTAATACCAGTTTCAAATATTTCACTTTTTGTGCTTTGGTCTTCAAATTTAGGTGGTTCTCTATGAATAGCCCATTTTGTTTCATAATTTTCTGGAGCACCTTCATCAATTAAATCTCCAACCACATTGAAAATTCTTCCTAAAACTTTTTCCCCAACAGGAACACTAATTGGAGCACCTAAGCTAACAGCTTTAGTTCCTCTTACTAAACCATCAGTCATATCCATAGCAATAGTTCTTACACGGCCATCACCTAAATGTGCTGCTACTTCTAATATTAAACGAATTTGCTTACCTTCAACCTCATAATTTACTTCAATAGCTTCATTGATTTGTGGTAAATAATCGCTAAATTCAACATCTACAACAGGTCCTAATACCTGAGATATAAATCCTTGCATATATTCTCCTATTCTTTCATTGATTCAACACCACTGATAATTTCAATTAATTCAGTAGTTATGCTTTCTTGTCTTGCTTTATTATAAGCTAAATTAAGTTCTTTAACCCTTGCTTTAGCATTATTAGTTGCGTTATCCATTGCTTGCATTCTAGCACTATGTTCAGCTGCTAAACTATCTATCAATGAATAAAACATACTATATTCTATATATCTTTTTAATAATTCTTCTAAAACTTCCTTTTCTTCAGGTTCAATTTCTAATAAAGAATTTGAATTAGTAATTTCAGAATTACTTGAATCTACAGGTAATAAATTACACACTGATAATTCTTGAGAAATCATATTTTTATAACCATTATGAACTAATATTATCTTATCAGTTAATGCTTTTTCATAATCACTAATAGCTAAATTAATAATTTCTCTAGCTTTTTCATAATCAGGTGAAGAACTAACGCCTGTATATTTATCTAGTATTTCAATTTTTTGAAAATTAAAAAACTCAATACCAACTTTTCCTATAGCTCTTAATCTAGTTTTAATACCTTTTTCTTTATTTTCTTTAATAATTTTACTAACTTCTTTTAAAGTTTTTATATTAAAACCACCGCACAAACCTTTGTCCGAAGTAATAAATACAACATCCACAATCTTAATCTCATGCTTACCAAAAAATCTACTATCTTTAGCCATATCAAATTGATTTAGCTTAAACGAAATTTCTTGCATAACCTCTTGCAATTTACTTGCATATACTTTAGACTTCTTAGCAAGCTCTTCTGCTTTTTTTAATTTAGCAGTAGAAACTAATTTCATAGCATTAGTAGTCTTTTGAGTATTATGAACGCTCTTTATTTTTCTTTTTATCTCTTTTAAATTCGCCATTACAAAACCTACGCTTGTGTTGCTTTAAACTCATTTAATAAATTTTTAATCTTATCTTCTAAATCACTATCTAAAGCTTTTTTAACTCTAATTTGCTCAAAAATCTCAGGAGACTTTGTTTCAATATAAGCATATAAATCATTTTCAAATTTAGTAATCTTATCTACAGCAATATCATCTAAAAATCCTCTAGTACCTGCATAAATTAGAACTATTTGCTTTTCAATAGCTAATGGGCTATATGGAGGTTGTTTTAATACTTCAACCATTCTTTGACCACGCTCTAATTGTTTTCTTGAACTCTCATCTAAATCACTTGCAAATTGTGCAAATGCTTGTAATTCACGATATTGCGCAAGGTCTAATCTTAATGTTCCTGATACTTGTTTTGTAGCTTTAATTTGAGCAGAACCACCTACCCTAGACACTGATAAACCTACGTTAATAGCAGGACGAATACCTGAGTTAAATAAATCTGTTTCTAAGAATATTTGTCCATCTGTAATTGAAATAACATTAGTTGGAATATATGCTGAAACATCTCCTGCTTGAGTTTCAATAATAGGTAAAGCTGTTAACGAACCTGCACCTAAAGCATCACTTAATTTTGAAGCTCTTTCTAATAATCTTGAATGTAGATAGAATACATCGCCTGGATAAGCTTCACGACCTGGAGGACGGCGTAAAATCAAGCTCATTTCACGATAAGCTACTGCGTGCTTACTTAAATCATCATATACTATTAAAGCATGTTTGCTATTGTCTCTAAAGTACTCACCCATTGTAACGCCTGTATAAGGAGCAAGGTATTGAAGAGCCGCTGAATCACTCGCAGTTGCACTTACTACTATTGTATAATCCATAGCCCCATGTTCTTCAAGTTTTTTAACAACTTGCGCAACAGTGCTTTGTTTTTGTCCAATAGCTACATAAATACATACAACATTTTGACCTTTTTGATTAATTATAGTATCTACTGCTACGGTTGTTTTACCTGTTTGTCTATCTCCAATAATCAACTCTCTTTGACCGCGACCAATTGGAACAAGGGCATCAATTGCTTTAATACCTGTTTGTAATGGTTCATGAACGCTTTTTCTAGCCATAATACCTTTAGCTTTTTCTTCAACAAATGCAGTTTTTGTAGTATTTATAACACCTTTTGCGTCGATTGGCTCTCCTAAAGCATTAACAACACGACCAATTAATTCTTCACCAACTGGAACTTTTAATAATTGTTTTAATCTTTTAACAGAGCTACCTTCTTTAATATTTGAAAAACTTCCTAAAACTACAACACCAACACTATTTTCTTCAAGGTTTAATGCCATACCTTTTTCGCCATTTTCAAATTCAACCATTTCTCCTGCCATAACATTTTTTAATCCAAAAACATTAGCAACACCATCAGCTATTGAAATAACTTTACCAGTTTCTTCAATTTCTAAATTTAAATTAAAATTCTCAATTCTTTCTTTAATAATTGAGCTAATTTCATTTGCGTTAAAACTCACTGTTACTCCTCTTAAATTGCTTTCATTATATGCTGTTTGATTTTATCTTTTAATGAAGTTTCTGATACTATTATTTCATATCCTAAGTCTTCAATATAAATCTTTATTTCATTTTTATCATGAATTATATTTTTTAGTTTTATTTCTTTTTTAAAATAATTTGATAATTCTTTTTCGTGCTTTAATATATCATTATCACTAATTTTTTCTTTAGAATAAATATCAGCATAATAAATATTATTTTCTAAAGCTAATTTTTTAACTAATCCATCATAAACAACTGGAACTTTATCAAGTTTATTATTTACTCCTAATACCTTTAAAAAATTAATAATTTCTTTTTTGTTTGTATTAGATAAACTCACTAAAAACTCTATCTTTTTATCTAAGCTAATGCCAACTGCATTTATTATCACTAATGTTTTTTTATCTTTAAAGGCTTCTTTTAAAATCTCAAAACAAGATATAAATTCTTCCCTATCTTTTCTTTGCATTATTATATTTACATACTTTTCCATTAGCTAACTTTCCTTGAAACAATATCTAATAAATCAGATTGTTTTAAATTAACATTAGTATTTAAAAGCTCTTCTATAAGTTCATTGACAACTTCTTCTTTAGCCTTTTTCTCTTCAAATATTTTTTGCTCTTCATAAGATTTTTTCATATTTTCTATCTCATTATTAGCATCTTTTAAAATATTTTCATTTAATTTTATAGCTTGTTCTTTAGCTAATTCTATTAGCTTATCAGCCTCATTATTAGCTATCTCTATTTTTTTAATTGCTTCTTCTTTATTTTTTTTAGCCTCATCTAAGCTTTTTTCTATTGATACTAATCTATTTTTAATATTATCAATTCTATCACAATATATCTTTTTAATTGTCTTAGCAAGTAATAAATACATCATAACAGCAAAAATTACAAAATTTATAGTTCTATAGAAAATATCTGTATCACTAGCCAACAAATAAGTAGGTAATAAAATCCATATTAATCTGTTCATAAAGCAACCTTAAATTTTTTCTATACTTGCTCTTAAAGCATTTTCACACTGAAACAAATCAGCTTTCAACTCATTTTTAAACTGAATTTTTTTTGCTTCAAGTTCAGTTAAAAATTTCTGATAGTCTAAATCAAGACTAGCCTTTTTTTCTGCTATAGCTTTGCTTGCTTGCTCTTTTGCTACGGCAACTTGCTCGCTTTTGATGGCTTGAGCTTTAGCTCTTGCATCAGCATAAATCTTAGCAATTAATGTTTCATTATTACTAGCGTCTGTGTTATTTTGCTGTATTCTAGCTTCATCTTCTTTTATACCATCATCTCTATTTTTCATAAAGGTTAGCAATGGTTTGTATAAGATGTAATCTAAAATCCAAAGCAACATTAAAAACAACATAGCTGTTAATAACATCATTTTAAGATCTAAGTCATCAAACATACATTCTCCTTATTTTGATAAAACTTTATATTAACATAAAAAAATCAAATAATATTTAAATTATAAGTTTTTTATAGCATTTTCAACAAAATTTTTAGTATTTTCTTGATTTAAATTAAATATAAGTTTGCCATTTTGTATTTTAAAATCTATTTTAAATTCTTTTAATTTTTTTAACAAACTATCATCAATTATGTTATTTGTATTTTTACCCTTGAGTTTATTTGCTAGTTTTTCACAATCTCTAACATTTAATTTTTGACCAATAATTGTATTTACTAAAATCTTTTCATCTTCTTTTTGACCTGCTATTACTTTAGCATGACCTGCACTTAATTTGCCATCAATAATTAATTTTTGAGTATCTTCACTAAGAGTAAGTAATCTTAAAGTATTTGCTATATTTGCTCTACTTTTTTGAATACTATGCGCTAATTCTTCTTGAGTAATTTTTCTAACTCTCATTAACTCTTTATAAGCTAAAGCAAGTTCAATAGGATTTAAATCTTCTCTTTGAATATTTTCAAGTAAAGCTAATTCTCTTGTTTTACTTGAATCTATATTTGCAATAATTGCTTTAATTTTTGTTTCACCTAAAGCTTTAATAGCCCTCAATCTTCTCTCACCAGCAATTAAAAAATATTTAGTTACTTTTTCTAAATTTTCTCCATTTTCCATTGCCTTTTCACAAAGCTCATCAGCATCTATTACAACAATTGGTTGTAATAATCCATGATTTTTAATGGAATTAGCAAGTTCATTTATACTATCTTCATTAAAACTTTTTCTTGGCTGATATGGATTTGGAGTTATATCATCTATACTAATATCTCTTATAGTATCTAAATCACTTCTAAAAACTCCACTTAACTCATCATCATAAGCTAAAGATATATCATCTAAAATACTACTAAAATCTGAACCTAAAGATTTTTTTGCCATTTTCTATCCTATTAAAGAATGTGCTAAGCTTTGATAAGCAACACAACCTGGAGATTTTATATCATACAATATTATAGGTTTTCCAAAACTTGGACTTTCTGCTAGTTTTACATTTCTTGGAATTATTACTATCTCTCCATCTTTTCTAAATAACTTGCCACTTAAATGCTTTTTAAGTTCGGCAACCGTATCCTTTGAAAGATTATTCTGTGGGCTATACATAGTAGGTAAAATTCCCCTTATTCTTAACTTCGGATTTATTGCTTCTCTTATATTATGAATCGTCCTTAAAATATGTGCCAAACCTTCTAATGCTAAATATTCACATTGAATCGGGATTATTACATCAGTGCTTGCTGCAAGTGCATTAATCGTGATATTTCCTAATGCAGGTGGCGAATCTATTATTATATAATCATATCTATTTACAACATCTTTTAAAGCTTTTCTTAAAATTTGTTTATTATTTACACCTGTTCCTAATTCTTGCTCAAAATTAGTAAGAACAATATTTGATGGAGCAAGGTCTAGTTTATTCAAACTTGTCTTTAAAATAATCTCATCTAATGTTTTTTTACCACTTAATACATGATATATATTAAATTCAAAATCACTTCTTTTAAATCCGTAGCCTGTGGTAGCATTACCTTGTGGATCCATATCTATTAGTAAAACACTTTTTTCAGCTACCGCAAGAGAAGCTGCTAAATTCACTGCCGTTGTTGTTTTACCTACCCCACCCTTTTGATTAGCTATTGTTATAATTTCACTCATCTTAAACTATATATCCTTTTGTTATCTACTAAAATAGAACCATCTTCATATAATTTTACATCATTTAATGAATAAGTATTATCATCATTTTTAAAATAAAACGATCTACTTAATTCAAAATCACTCTTATAATAATCAAAAATTTCTTTCCAAGAAATATTAAGATTTATTCTATCAAAAAAAGTTTTAAGTAATGTTGAATATGAAATATCTATATCTAAAATATTAGCATCTACTGGTGCTGTAGTTATGTTTATACCAATACCGCAAACTAATTTATTTTTTATTTTTGCAGTAATTAGCCCTCCAATTTTTTTATTATCTAAATAAAAATCATTAGGCCATTTGATAAAAACTTTTGAACCAAATTCTTTTAAGACTATTTTCATTATCATAGAATAATATATACTAGCTGATTGAATAGGTAAATCATCTGGTAAATTATCATTAAAAAAAGATAAATATAAATTATTTTTTATATCTAAATTAAATTTATTATATTCATCAAAAAATATAAAATCTATATCTTTAAAATACTGATTATTAATCTTAGAATTTATATTGCCAAATGAATCGGTATTATCGCTAATCCAATTTCTATTACAAGAGCCAATTCCGTTAGTTTGTTTAAGCGTAGCCAATGCAAATGCGTGTTCTTTAAAACCATTTCTAATAGCATTTATAAGCTCAACTTGAGTTGAACTTATACAATTACAAAAAGCTAGATTATACAATGCTATCTCCTTGTTTTAACCTTTTACCATTTAAATATACATTAGCATCTAAAGACTTTTTACCTGCATCTTGTAATTTATAAACTTTTAAGCTGCCTTTTTTACAAGTTAAAATTAAATAATTTTTACCTATTTCTTTTATAAGCCCTTCTTTATTATCACTTTCACATTCATTCAATTCAAGTTCATTTAGCTTTAAACCATTTTCTAAAAATATATTAGGCCAATCATAAAATGCTAAATATTTTTGGTATATTTCTTTAGCATTATTTAGCTCAATTAAACCATCTTGTTTTTTGATAATTTTTGTATGAGTTACCTTTGAATCATCTTGTTTAATAGGTTGAAAATAATTTGGATTTTCTAAAAATTCTAAAAGCATTTTTGCTGATAATTTAGACATTTTTTCAAATACTTGTGGAGAATTTAAATCCTTAATATTTAATTCTTGTTGATATAAAATATCTCCAGTATCAAGACCTATATCCATATTCATAAGTGTAACTCCACTTACAATATCACCATTTAAAATAGCACTTTGTATAGGTGAAGCTCCTCTATAATAAGGAAGTAAACTAGCGTGAGTATTAATACAAGGTGCTATGTCTAAAATCTCTTTTGGCAGTATTTTTCCATAAGCTGCAACTATTATAAAATCTGGTTTTTTATTGCTAATTAAATTTCTAATCTCTTCATTATTTCTTAAGCTTTTTGGTTGTGCTAATTCTAAGTTTAGTTTTAACGCAATCTCTTTTACCGGACTTGGAGTTAATATTTTTTTTCTTCCAACTTCTTTATCTGTTTGGGTTAAAACTAGACTTACATTATGAAATTTACTAAGCTCTTCTAAAATAAATGCCGAAAATTCGGGCGTGCCCATAAATACTACATTTTTTTTCATGATACACCTAAAAATTAAGATATGTTATTCAAATAACATTTTTGATAAAGATAATTTTAACTCTTTAATACCATCATTAGTAACTGAAGATATTTTTGTAACAAAAACTAAATTATCATATCTTTTTAAATACTCATTTAAAAGTTCTAATTCTTGAATTAAATTCTCTTTAGCCACATCACATCTTGTGATTGCAACTGCAAATTTAAAATCATTCAAGCCATAAGCTTCAAGTTCTTTGTATAAATTAATAAATTGTTCTTTAATGCTCATTTCTTTAAAACTATCTAGCATAAATAATAAGCATTTTGACCTTGATATGTGTTTTAAGAACTCATATCCTAAACCTTTTCCTTCGCTAGCACCTTCTATAATTCCTGGTATATCAGCCATTACAAACGAGTAATCATTAATATCTACAACACCTAATTTTGGAGTAAGAGTTGTAAATTCATAATCAGCGATTTCTGGCTTAGCATTACTTACTATACTAATTAAAGTAGATTTTCCAACATTAGGATATCCAACTAATCCAACATCAGCAATTAATTTTAATTCAAGTCTTACTTCTAGACTTTCTCCTTTTTTGCCAGGTTGAGCGTATGTAGGTCTTTGATTAACAGAACTTTTAAAATGTCTATTTCCAAGGCCACCTAAACCACCATTTAGTAAGACTATTTGCTCTCCTAAACTCGTAAAGTCATGTAAGATTTCATTGGTATTAATATCAATAATTTGAGTACCTATTGGAACCTTTATTTCTAAATTCTCACCTTTTTTACCACTTTTATTTCTAGGTAATCCACAATCACCATTACTAGCTTTTAAATGTGTTTTGCCTTTAAAATGTGCTAAAGTATGAAGATTATTATCACAAATAACCACTACATCGCCACCACGACCGCCATCGCCGCCATCAGGACCACCTAGTGGTACATGTTTTTCACGGCGAAATGAGCTAGCACCCGCTCCGCCGTTACCAGAGCTCAGCCTAATTTTTATACTATCAACAAACATTACCTAAGCTCCTTTTAATTTAAATTATACTGCAGGATATACAGAAACTTTTTTGCGGTTTTTGTCTTTTCTTTCAAATTTAACAAAACCATCAACTAAAGCAAAAATAGTATGATCTCTTCCCATACCAACATTTGCTCCTGCGTGAGTTGCTGTTCCTCTTTGGCGAATAATAATATTTCCAGCTCTTACAAATTCTCCACCAAATTTTTTAACACCTAAACGTCTACCTATAGAATCTCTATTATTTTGAGTTGAACCTTGACCTTTCTTGTGTGCCATTGTATTTCTCCTTACGCTTTAATTTCTTTTACTACTACGCGAGTAAATTGTCTTCTAAAACCTCTTTTTAATTTAGAGTCTTTTCTTCTTCTTTTCTTAAAAATTACAACTTTTTTATCTTTTCCTTCGTTGATAACTTCAAGAACAACTTTCGCTCCACTAACAAAAGGGGTACCGATTTTTAATTCTTTATCGTTAACAGCTAAAACATCTGTAACTTCTACGATAGACTTTTTCTCTGCTTCAAAGCGATCTAACTTTAATTCGTCGCCAACACTTACTTTGTACTGCTTACCGCTATGTTTAAAAATAGCATACATAATTCATCCTTTGTAATTTAGTAAGTCCCATCAAGCACTTTAAATATTAGAAATTTAAAGATTTAAATAAGCTTAAATGAGTTGTAAAAAGCGAATACTATCAAAAAATCATTAATTTTTATTTAAAAATTTATTTTTTTTGCTACACTAATGCTATTTTTAGTTTAAAAGGAAACAAAAACATGAGTTTTGAAGGAAGAGACGAACTAGTTAATTCTAGTATTAATTATTTTGAAAAATATACACACAAATTTATTAATAACATACAAGCTTATTATAGAAGCGAAGGCAAAATTTTATCAAAAAATTGTGAAGATGCTTACGAAGAATTATTTTCTATGTTACTAACAAAAGATTTTAGTATAGAAAGAGGTAAGGAATTAGCCAAGACAAAAGACTTTGATAGAGCTTGCTTTTTTGAATTTTTATTAAAAACTTATATAGATTTTTCTAAGCATATTATGAATAATGGATTAAACAATAAATTAGTTGTTAATCTCGCCTTTGCATTAGAAAGATATGGTTCAATTTTTTGCACAATTTGTCACGATTCTACGACTGCACAAAGTTCAATTAATGTATTTTCGGCAAGTAGTTCTGGTGGATTTTTTATACACGAGAATTTTATAGATACATTTAAAAAAATGTATTCTGTAGGAGAAAAATTAGAATTTTTAAATCTTTATAATGGTGTTCCTGTTAGAACTTACGGAGAAATTTTACAAGTTGAAGATGCGAGTATAGTTGTAAAAGTTGATTTAATGCAAATTTTAGCTATGAAAGAAGAAGATTGTGCTTATATAGTTCAAAATCAATATTTGCAAAAAAATATTAAAGCAAATATTTTATCTGTTAATATTGTAAATTGCACGGTAACTTTAAATAATTTTGAAAGCCAACCATATATGCACGCATTAAAAAGAGCATATCCTAGAGTGCATCCTAATGAATTTACTAAAATAGCACTAACTCATGAAGATGGAAGGGTTGCTAATGGAAAATTATTTGATATTTCAGAGGGTGGAATTGGTGTTGTTTCTAATGAAGATGTAGGATTTAAAAGAGGTGATATTTTATCATCTTACATTTGTTTACATATGCCTCATTCAAATGAAGCAGTTGAGTTTAATTTAAAATTTAAATTAGTTGTTTTAATTGTGTATCAAAATGCTTACAGATATTGTTTAGAGATTTTACCAGACCAAGAAGATGCTAAAAAAATCCAAGAATTTGCAAGCAGAAGAGTAGAAGAAACTTTAGTAGAGCTTAAAAATCAATTAAGCCTATATAAAAGAGATTAAGATATGAATTTTATTACATTCATAATTGACTTGTTTACAAATAATAATTTAATTTGTATGCTAATAGCCTATTTAATAGGCTCAATTCCTTTTGGATTAATATATGCTAAAAAATTTGCGAATGTTGATATTAAATCTCAAGGTTCAAAAAGCATAGGAGCTACAAATGTATTAAGAGTTGTAAAACAAGTTAATCCAAAATTGGCTAAAAAATTAGCAATAGCTACTATGTTAAGTGATTTTTTAAAAGCTATGCTTCCAATTTGTATTGCTATGTTTTTAGATATAAGTGAAGCAACAATTTGGGCTATGGCAGTTCTTAGTGTTATAGGACATTGCTATAGCATATTTTTAAGCTTTAATGGCGGTAAAGGCGTAGCTAGTGGGGCTGGAGCTTTAATACTATTAGTTCCTTATTCTGTAATTATAGGTCTTATTTTTTGGCTAATAATCGGAAAAGTATTTAAAATATCTAGCTTAGCATCATTAATAGGATTTAGTATTGGAGTAATTAGTGCAGAATTTTTATACCCTAATATTAGTATTAATTCTCACGCACCAATATATTTAATATTATTTTTTGTGTTCTATAAACATATACCAAATATTATTAGATTGATTTTTAAAGACGAATGCAAAGTCATATAAAAATAAAAACAAAATTTAAATGTATAATAGGCTTATTGGAATTTGAAAGATTAGAAAAGCAAACAATAAGCCTAAAAATAAATGCAAAAGCTGATAGTTTTTTAGACTATGCTAAAGTAACTAAATTATCAAAAAAATATTTAAAATCAAAAAAATTCTTTACCTTAGAAAAAGCTAATAAAAAACTAGCAAAAAAAATAAAAATCAAATTTCCACAACTAAAAAAAATAAAAATTGAGATTATTAAATTAGAGATTATGAAAAATACAAAACTTAGTGCTAAATACAAAAAAAAATATTAAAATAACTTTAAAAAAACTTGAATATTTGCTTAAATTGTGTTAGCATAACCTTAATTTTACTTTAAGGAAAAAAAATGCGTATTTTAGTAGTGGAAGATGAAATATCTTTAAACAAGACACTAGCCGAAGGTTTAACTGAATATGGCTATCAAATAGATGCGTGCGAAAATTGTAAAGATGCTGAATATTATATCGGTATTAGAAACTACGATTTAGTATTGACAGATTGGATGCTTCCTGATGGTGATGGCACTGACTTAATACATGTTGTAAAACATAAATCTTCAAGAACTTCAATCATAATTTTATCTGCAAAAGATGATAAAGAAAGTGAAATAAGCGCTTTAAAAGCAGGTGCTGATGATTACATTAAAAAACCTTTTGATTTTAATGTATTATTAGCTAGAATTGAAGCAAGACTTAGATTTGGTGGGTCAAATACAATTAAAATTGATAATTTAGAAATAGACCCAGATGAAGAAAAAATTACTTATAAAGGTAAAGAAATTGAATTAAAAGGTAAACCTTTTGAAGTATTAACCCATCTTGCAAGACACTCTGATCAAATAGTATCAAAAGAACAATTATTAGATGCAATTTGGGAAGAACCTGAACTTGTAACTCCTAATGTAATTGAAGTTGCAATCAATCAAATTAGGCAAAAAATGGATAAGCCTTTAGGTATCTCAACTATTGAAACAATAAGAAGAAGAGGCTATAGATTTTGCTTTCCCAAAAAAGCATAAGAAATAAATTTTTCTTGCAACTAGCATCTACTATTACGGTGCTAGTTGTTATTTTTTCAGTTCTGTCGTATCAAATTCTAAAAATTAATATAATGCAAAATGAATTTGATAATTTAATCAAAAATGCTATTAGTATTATTGAAGTGAATAATAGTTCAAACTTTATTATTTTTAAAGACTATAAAATAATTCATTTAGATAAAAAAACTATGAAACCAAACTTTCAAATAATCAATGAAAATGATAAAAAAGTCTTGATTTTAACATATCCTTACAATGAATTTGGGGATTATATAATATTGAAAAAAGATATAAGTCAATCAATTAAAATTCTTGATACTATTTTTATATCTTTATTTTTAATAATTATTATTGCTATTAGTTTGATTATTTTTTATTCATTATTTTTATCAAGAATATTATCAATGCACCTAAAAGAATTAAGCGTTAAAGTTAGTAGGTTTGATGATAACTTTACAAATAGATTAGATTATAAAAACTATCCATTAGAGTTTAAAGAAATCATAAGTAGTATTAATCACTTAATTACTAGAATTCAAAACTATAATATGTCTCAAAAAGAACTATTTATAGGAATTGCTCACGAATTAAAAACTCCTTTAGCAGTTATAAAAGCTAAAAACGATGTAACGCTAATTAAATCAAGAGATAGTGAATATTATATTCAAACCATTAAAAACTCTAATGATAGCATAGATAATATCAATAAAATCATAAATGAAATTCTTAAAATTGGCAGATTAGAAGGTGCGCAATTTGAAGAGCCAAATGAAATAGACTTAATTGATTTTATTAGACAAGAAAGCAAAAATTTTAGCCTATTAGGCTCAAAAACAGGACAAAAAATAGAACTTAATCTAAACCCAAATGAATTAAAGATAAAAATACAAAAAACCTTATTCTCACAAATTTTACAAAATTTTATTCAAAACGCATTTAAATTTTCTCAACCAAATACAACAATAACAATTACAACTTTCATCAATAATATGACTTTTTATCTATATGTAGATGATATGGGTTGTGGAATTAGTGAAGATAAAGATTATTTTGCACCATTTAAAAGATTTGGAGATAAAGAAGGCGTTGGATTAGGACTTTATTTATCAAAATCAGCTGCAACCGCACTAAAAGCTGAAGTATCATTAGAAAATAGAAAAGATATGCAAGGAACAAGGGCTATTTTTTCTATGAAAATCAAAAAAAATTAAGAGAAGAAATATGGCAAAAAAAACTGCAATTATTGATTTAGGTTCAAACGGAATTAGGATGGCAATATATGAAAAAACTTCAAGATATGGTTTTTATATATTAAACGAACAAAAAGTTAAATTTCGTTTGGCACAAGGTGCTTATGAACAAGATAATGTATTGGTAGAAAAACAAATCAAAAAAGCTTACGAAATAATAAAATATTTTAAAACTCAAGCGCTTAATTTTAAGTGTAATAAAATATTTTGCATAGGAACATCAGCTCTAAGAGATGCAAAAAATAAAGCTGATTTAATTAACCTATTAAAAAAAGATTTAAAACTCAATATCAAAACTTTAAGTGGAATGGAAGAAGCATATTTAAGTGGTTTTGGAGCTATTAATTTACTACCTAAATTAGATGAAAAATCAATTTGTTTAGATATTGGTGGTGGTAGTGCTGAATTGTGTTTGTGTGAAAATACAAAAGTAGTTAAAACTTTCTCGCTTGACCTTGGAACGGTGAGATTAAAAGACTTATTTAAAGACAAATTTAATAAATTAGAAAAATATATAGATAATTATTTAGAGCAAATCCCTGATGATTTTAAAGCTTCTATCTTAATTACAATAGGTGGCTCATTAAGAGCTATTAGCAATGCTATTATGGAAAAAAATAATTATCCTTTAAGTCAGGTTCATGCTTTTTCTTATCAAGTAGATGAAGAAAGTGAATTTATAGAAAAAATTATCAATTGCAAAAATTCAGAACTTAGCTCGCTAGGAATTAAAAAAGAAAGACACGATACCATTAAAATGGGTGCTTTAGTCTTTTATAAAATAATTAAAAAATTAAAAATTAAGCAAATAATTACAAGTGGTGCTGGAGTTAGAGAAGGAATATTTTTAAAAGACTTATTTAAACACCACAAAGGGTTTCCAGCCAATTTTAATCCGAGCTTAAAAAGTCTTGAAGATAGACTAATTAAATACAAATCAGGCTCACTAGTTAGTAATGTTACAAGATTATTTAATACTTTAAATGAAATTCATTATGTTGATAAAAAATATCTAAAACATTTAACATATGCAGCAAAACTCATTGAAACAGGTTTATTGCTTAGTTATTATTCAAACCATAAACATAGTGCTTATTGTGTTTTAAGTGGTCTAAATTTTTGTATCAAACACGAAGATAAAGCACTAATAGCAACTATAATAGAACAACACGGCAAAAAAATAAATTATGAGAATTTAAAATTAAAAAAATTATTGCCAGATGAAAATACCATATCTTGGCTTAATTTTATTCTAGCATTTTGTAATGCTTTAAATAAGGCTAAAGAAAACGAAATTTGTGATTTTTCTTATAAAAATAAAACTTTATATATAACAAAAAATACAAATAATTTCATTATGCAAGAAGCCATCAAAAAGATTAGCAAGCCAAAAAGTTTTAATGTATATATAAACAATGAAGAGATTTAACTCTTCACTAATTATTTAATAGAATTAATAGTCTTTAAAATATAATTTTTTGAGATTTCAAGTTTTTCTTTTTCATCTTTATTTAAGTCTAATTCAAGAACTTTTTTAATACCACCCTTACCTACTACAACCAATCTTGAATAAGCTAAATTATCTTGAGTAAAACTAATAGGTGTGATTAAATTCTCATCATCTTTAATAGCTTTAATAATTCTTGTAATTACACTTCCTATTCCAAATTCTGTTTTACCTTTTACTTTAAAAATCTCTCCACCCTTAAAGCGAACTCTGTTTTCAATCTCATCTAAATTAAGGTTAAACTCATTAATATTTTTACCACCCACAAAGGCATTGCTCTTATAAAAAAACTGCGTATCTCCGTGCTCTGCTAACATAAAAGCATTTATATTTTTATAAGAAATTCCTAATTTATTAGCAATTTCAATCTTAAGCCTTGCACTATCAAGCGTTGTGCCTGTGCCAATTACTTTAAAAGCATCTAAGCCGCTTAATTTTTGAGCGTAATAAACAATGCTATCATTTGGATTTGTAGCTATTAAATATATACCATTAAAGCCCTTTAAGGCATTAATAATTTCTTTTAAAGGTTCATAATTAGCCTTAAGTTCAAGCGTTCTATCAGGCTCGATACAAGTTGTATATGCTAAGACAATAAGGTCACATTTTACTAATTCTTCTATCTTGCTAACAGCAAAAATTTTAGAATTTGAATTGGTATTTTCAAGACTATCTTCTAAATCAATCTTACTTGCGTTTGCTAAGCCATCTTTAATATCGTATAAATAAAGCTCGTTTGCTATATTTTGACTACTTAGCATAAAACTTGCAGCCGAACCAACGGCTCCAAGTCCAATAATTCCTATTTTCATTTTAATAAACTCTTAAATAATTCAACACTATCAAGCTGCTCCCAAGGATAACTTGCAACTCCAACTTGCCCGTAAGTCGCAACATCAGCATAAGAAAATCCAGCTTTACTAGGCTCATCTAATCTAAATTTTTCTTTAATCCATCTAGGAGTTAATGCAAAATTTCTTTCAACAAATGCACTTAAAATATTATCATCAACACTTGCATTTGTCCCCATACAATCAACATTTACGCTAATTGGTTTTGCAATTCCTATTGCATAGCTAATTTGCACTATACATTTTTTAGCTAAGCCACTTGCAACTATATTTTTTGCTACATATCTAGCTGCATAAAGCCCACTTCTATCAACTTTTGTGTAATCTTTTGAGCTTTGTGCACCTCCTCCTATTGGGCTATATCCACCAAAACTATCTACTATTAATTTCCTTCCCGTTAAGCCACTATCGTGAAGGCTTGAGTGATTTACATATCTTCCTGTTGGATTAATATAAATAATGCAATCATCTTTATTAAATAGCTCTTTTGGTAAGCCTGAATTACAAATTAAATTCATAATTTTTGAGCGAACTTCATCAAGACTTAGGCTACTTACGCTTGGAGCTGAAACTACTATTGTATGGATTTTTTTAGGCTTACAATTTTCATAATTTTCCTTGCTCTCATAGTCAATTGTAACTTGAGTTTTAATATCAACTCCAAATTCATGTGGATTATTTAGAGCATATTCATATACTTTATTACAAATCATTCTCGCATAAAAAATCGCAGCAGGCATAAATTCAGGTGCTTCGCTACTTGCAAAGCCAAACATCATACCTTGATCACCCGCTCCCATTTCTCCATCACTTTTATCAACGCCTTGATTAATATCATTACTTTGCTCGTTTAATAACACTTGCACTTTAACATCACTTGGGTGTAAGCATTCAGCCTTGCTAAAATGAGAATTTTCTTTATAACCTATTTTAATTAAAGCGTTTTTAACTACTTCTTCATATTCACTTTCACTAACCTTTAAATTAGATTTAATCTCTCCACCAATTATTACATTCTTTCCAGCGACAAAAACCTCACTAGCAACGCGAGCATTTTTATCATAATTTATATGCAAATCAACAATGCTATCAGCAATGATATCAGCACATTTATCAGGGTGTCCTGCACTTACTACTTCACTTGTAAATAAATACATTTATTATCCTTTAATAATTAAATTTTGCCTAATTTTAGCCTTTATAGTTAATGTTTTGTAAGAGAGATTTGCTATATTTTTGCCTTTTTAAGGAGATATTATGAGCGTCTTAAGTTCAATGATTAAAAGATATAAAAGTACTAATTTAATTATAAAAATTATGATTGGTATTGTTGTAGGTGTTTTTGTTGGAATTTGTATTCCTAGTTTTACTGATTATACTTCTTTATTAGGAGATTTTTTTATAGGTGCTCTAAAAGCAATTGCTCCGATATTAGTATTTATTTTAGTTCTTAGTGCAATCTCTACTAGAGAATATGGAAATGGAACTAAAAAAATAAAACAAGTAATAATTTTATATTTAATAGGAACTTTCTTAGCTTCTGTTTGTGGTGTTGTTGCTAGCTTTTTATTTCCTACAAAACTTATATTAGAAATACCAAATAATATTGATTTAACCCCGCCAAGTAGTGTTGCTATGGTATTTAAAGATTTATTATTTAAAATGATAGAAAATCCAGTAAGTGCATTAGCTAATGGAAATTATATTGGAATTTTAACTTGGGCTATAGCTGCTGGAATTGCACTTAAAACTTGCTCAAAAGAAGTAAAAAAAGTATTTATAGATATTAATGAAGGCACTATTAAAATTGTTGCTTTCATAGTTCGTCTAGCTCCTATTGGTATTTTTGGTCTAGTAAGCACAAGTGTTGCTAAAACTGGTGTAGAAACTTTAGCTGATTATGTTTTATTACTATTAGTATTAGTTGGGACTATGCTATTTGTAACATT
The DNA here is from genome assembly GCF_020137585.1 of Campylobacter sp. RM12654. Taxonomy (NCBI): domain Bacteria; kingdom Pseudomonadati; phylum Campylobacterota; class Epsilonproteobacteria; order Campylobacterales; family Campylobacteraceae; genus Campylobacter; species Campylobacter sp. RM12654. The sequence continues at coordinate 22,806 of NZ_JACGAR010000005.1, read as the reverse complement.
TATAATCAATCCATTAATAGTATTTGTAGTTACTAAGAAAAATCCTTATCCATTAGTTTGGGTTTGTATAAAACACTCTGCAATTTATGCGTTTTTTACAAGAAGTTCAGCTGCAAATATTCCTGTAAATATGGCACTATGTTCAAAAATTAATGTTGATAAAGAATTATATGGAGTATCAATTCCACTAGGTGCTACAATTAATATGGCTGGAGCTGCTGTTACTATTTCTGTTTTAGCACTTGCTGCAGTTCATACATTAGGACTTAATATTACTTTTACAAACGCTATACTACTTAGCTTTTTAGCTGCATTTGCTGCTTGTGGAGCTAGTGGGGTTGCTGGTGGCTCACTTTTACTTGTTCCTTTAGCGTGTTCATTATTTGGGATAAATGATGATATTGCTATGCAAGTAGTTGGGGTTGGCTTTATAATTGGAGTTATTCAAGATAGTGTTGAAACCGCTTTAAATAGCTCTACTGATGTGCTATTTTCTGCAATTTGTTCTGATACTAAAATAGATTTAAGTAGGGTATAAAATGGAATGGGATTTAAGCATAATTTATAAAAACAAAGAAGAGTTATATAAAATTTTAAAAGATTTAGAAAATCAAGCAAACGATTTTGCTTTAAAATACGAAAATAATTTAAAAAATGAAAAAGAATTTGAAAATATAATTTCAAAATTAGAAAGCATTTATAATGAGTTAAGCCGTGCCGGAGCTTATGCGTATTTACATTTTGCAAAAGATAGTGCAAATGGAGCGTTTTTACAAGAAATAAGCACAATTTGCACTAATATTGAAAGTAAATTGGTGTTTTTTGAAATTGAGTTTTGCGAATTAGAAAACGCAAAAGAAATTGCAAATAATTGTAAAAAATATTCATATATGCTAAATAATTGGCTAAAAGCTAAAAAATATCAATTAAGCAAAAGCAACGAGCAAGTATTTATGAAAATGAATATAAATGGTAAAGAAGCATTTTCAAGATTATTTGATGAATACTTAAGTAATATTACCTTTAAACTTGATTTAAAAAAAATCAGCGAAGAAGAACTATTAAGCAAACTTTATAGCCCTGATAGAGCTTTAAGAAAAAGAGCAGCCGATGCGCTTACAAAAGGACTTAAGAAAAATATAAAAACTCTATGTTTTATTTTTAATATGATTAAGAATAATCACTTAAGTGAATGTGAGCTAAGGGGCTATGAAAATCCTATGCAAGCAAGGAATTTGAGTAATCAAATTGAAGATGAAAGTGTAAAAAGCCTAATAAAAGCAGCCGAAAATAATTATCATTTAGTAGAAAATTATTACAATAAAAAGCGTGAAATTCTAGGTCTTAAAGAATTAAAAGACTATGATAGATACGCTCCACTTTATGATGATATTAGCAATGATTGGGATTTTGAGAAATCTTGTAAAGTTGTAAAAGATACTTTTAATAAATTTAGCCCAAAATTTGCTGAACTTATGCAAAAAGCACTTGATAATAAAGCTCTTGATGTATATCCTGCTAAAAATAAGCGTAGTGGAGCATTTAGCTATGGCATAAATCCTCAACCATTTGTAATGCTAAATCATACAAATAATAGAAGAGATTTATTCACTTTAGCACACGAATTAGGGCATTTAATCCATCAAAGTCTAGCAGGAGAAAATCTAGGGTATTTTAATGCAAATACTCCGCTAACTACAGCTGAAACTGCTAGTGTTTTTGCTGAAATGCTAGTTTATGACGCTATTAAAGATACGCTTAGCCCTAAGGATAAAAAAGCACTTTTGGCAAGTAAAATTGAAGATATATTCGCAACATTTTTTAGACAAATTAATTTTACAAATTATGAAATCGCTCTACATAATCACGAAGGTGAATTAAGTGTTGATGAGTTTTGCGACTTATGGTTAGCTGAAGGGCAAAAAATGTTTGGTAGTAGCGTAAAACTACGCAAAAAATACAAATATTGGTTTAGCTATATCCCACATTTTATTCATTCGCCGTTTTACTGCTACGCGTATTCTTACGCACAATTATTAGTTTTAGCATTATTTGGGCTTTATAAGAGTGGAAAATGTGCTAATTTCGTAGAGCTTTATACAGAATTTTTAGCAAGTGGTGGAAGTCGCTCTCCGGCTGAATTGGTAGGACTTTTTGGACTTGATTTAAATAGTGATAAGTTTTGGCAATTAGGAATTAATGAAATTGCTAAAATGGTTAAGGAATTTTGCGAATGAATTATTTAGATAGACTAAATCCTGCTCAAAAACAAGCCGCTACATTTGTAGATGGAAGTTTATTAATCTTAGCTGGTGCTGGAACTGGCAAAACTCAAACAATGATTAGCAGATTAGTCTATTTAATAAGTGAAGTTGGAATTAGCCCTGAATCAATTTTAAGCCTTACATTTACAAATAAAGCTGCAGCTTCAATGAAAGAAAGAGCTATAAAAATGCTAAATGAAATAGGCTATAGTAATAATTTACCAATTTTAAGCACATTTCATAGCTTTGGAATGGAGTTTTTAAGTGAATATATAGAATTATTAGATGGAAGAAGAAGAAAAAATTATAGACTAATTGATACTGATGATAAAAAGGCTATGATTAAAGAATTTGTTTTAGAAAAAATTAGAAAAACTGATATAAATTTTTTAAGTAAGGATAAAAAAGATAAAGAAATCTTAAAAGATGAAAAAGAGTTTTTAAGAAATAAAACCAACGAAGCTATGGCTTATATAGATAGGGTTAAAAATACCTTAGAATTTGAATTAGAAAATGAAAATCACGAAATATATTTAGATTATGAAAAAACTTTAGAATACAATAATTTAATAGATTTTGATGATTTAATAATTCTTCCACACGATATTTTAAAAAACAATCCAACAACAGCTACAAAAATTAGTAATCAATATTCATACATAATGGTAGATGAGTATCAAGATACTAATTTAGCTCAATTAAAATTATTAAAATTATTATGTAAAGCTCATCAAAATATCGTTGTAGTTGGAGATGATGATCAAAGTATTTACTCATTTCGCCACGCAAGAATACAAAATATATTAGGATTTTCTGATGATTTTCAAGACGCAAAAATCATTAAATTAGAAGAAAATTATAGAAGCACAAAAACCATATTAAATCACGCAAATAGCTTAATAGCAAACAATAAAACAAGATATGGAAAAGAGCTATTTACAAATAATGAATTTGATATAGATATTACTAAATTAGAAAATTATTATGAAGTAATTTACGAGATTAAAAGTCTTATAGAAAAAGGCGTAAAACACAATGAAATCTGTGTTTTATATAGAATGAATATGAGCGGAAATTTCATTGAGCCTAGATTAATTAGTGAGAATATACCTTATAAAGTTATTGGTTCTGTTCCGTTTTTTGAAAGAGCGGAAATTAAATTACTCATAAATTATCTAAGACTTTATGTGGATTTTAACGATAACTTAGCCTTTAAAAAAATCATCAATATGCCTAAAAGAAAATTTGGCGAAAAAGCCTTAGAAAAATTAGAGAATTTATCTAAAAAACCATCTTTATTTGAAAGTTTAAAAGATAATTTAGATAGTTTTAAAAATATTGAAATTAAAGAATTTATAGAGCTTTATACTACAACTCAAGATAAATTCGCTTTATTTTTAAATAAATTAGCTTCTCTTGAAGTTCACAATTTATTTGATAATCCAAAATCAAGAGCTGAAAACTGCTCGGTATTTTTTGATATTATCAAAAGAGAATGCGGCTTTAATGCTGATATTGCTAAGCTTACTAATTTTTTAAATAAAATCATCTTACAAGAACAAATAATAAAAGAAAATAATAACGCAATTAATCTTATGACTATTCACGCTAGTAAAGGATTAGAATTTGAATATGTATTTTTAATTGATTGTGATGGTGGCAAAATGCCTTGCACTTTTATGGGCATTTTTGATATTGAAGAAGAGCGAAGATTAGCTTATGTAGCGATGACAAGGGCAAAACATAAATTCTATTTACAATATGATTATACAAATCCAAGTATTTTTGTAAATGAAATTATGTATAAAAATACTAGCAATACTACTATAAATAATTCTACTAATGAATTTAAAGTAGGAAATGTAGTAAATCATAAATTATTTGGTAGTGGAAAAATACTTGCCATTGAAGGCAATTTAATTAGCGTAAATTTTCAAGGAAAAATTAGAAAGCTCAATAAAGACTTTCTAAGTTTAGCTTAAATAATATTAGTATTTAAACTAATATTATTTATAAATCTCTTTAAAATTCTTATAAAAATTAGCAAAAGTTTTATTAGCTATATTTTCTCTAATCTCACTCATTAAATTTAAATAATAATGCAAATTATGAAGACTTGCTAAGCGAAAAAATGTAATCTCTCCAGCTTTAAACAAATGATGAATATAAGCACGGCTGTAATTTCTACAAGTATAACAAGAGCAGTTTTTATCAATTGGCTCATTATCATCTTTCATAAAACTAGCCTTTATATTTATTTTGCCAAAACTTGTAAATAATGTGCCATTTCTAGCATTTCTAGTAGGCATAACACAATCAAACATATCAACCCCACGAGCGACATTTTCTACCAAATCAAGCGGAGTTCCAACCCCCATTAAATATCTTGGGCGATTTTGTGGCATTTGTGGGGCTAGTTTTTCTACCGTTTCATACATTAATTCATTTGGCTCTCCAACGCTTAACCCACCAATTGCAAGTCCATCAAAATAATATTCATTTTCAGCATCTAAAATACCTTTTAAACACTCACTTCTTAGCGTATGATTAGTCCCACCTTGAACGATAGCAAAGATATTTTGCTCTCTTTTTAATTCATTTGTATAAAGCTTTTTAAACTCGCTTTTATAAAGCTCTTTTGAATATTTTTGAAGCAAGGTAATTTCATCTGTATTTTGAAATTCTTTTTTCATCTCAAGCGAGAGTTTAGCCCAATAAATAGTGCGTTTAATACTTGCTTTAATTCTTTCTTCACTAGCAGGTAAAGCACATAAATCATCTAAAACCATACAAATATCACTATTTAATAAATACTCTGTTTTTAAAACACTTGCAGGTGTAAAATGATGTAAGCTCCCATCAATGTGGCTTTTAAAGGTAATTCCATCATCACTATGTTTTGTATTTTTACTTAGTGAAAAGGCTTGAAATCCACCACTATCAGTTAGAAAGCTTCCATTAAATTTAGTAAAATTATGTAGCCCGCCGTGTCTAGCTATCAAATCAGCACCTGGTCTTAAATAAGTATGATAAGTATTTGCTAGGATTATTTTTGCTCCTAGTCCTTGCATATCAGTTGCATCTAGGGCTTTTACGCAGCCTTGAGTTCCTACTGGCATAAAACAAGGAGTATTAAATTCCCCGTGAGCTGTGCTTACTTTACCAAGCCTAGCATTATTATCTGTTGAATATAAATCAAATTTCATTATAATTTTCCTTTATAAAATGGAGTTGTTATGAAAAAAATATTAGTTTTAGCTAAGGTTTGTGTTGCAAATCACTTCTTAAAAGAACTTGCAAAGTTTAAGGATAGCACAAAAGAATATATAATCGTTTGCCAAGATGATATTAATTTTAAGCATAGTTTTACTCATATTAAAATTGACCCTACAAATGCTGCAAGACTTAAAAATTATGTAAATAATAATCTTGAACTTGTATATTTATTATTTGATAATGATTTAGATACAAGGCTTGCTTATGATGCTATAAGACTTATTGATAAAAGAGTAAGAATTGTAGTATTATCAAACAATAAAGAATACGAAAATGATAGCTTTTGCACCCTTATTAATCAAGAAGAAATGACTACAAATCATTTGATAGATATTTTGCCAAATATGCCAATGATAGCAAGAGATATTGGGCTTGGAATTGGCGAGATTATGCAAGTATTTGTTCCTGTTGGCTCAATTTATGCAAACAAACATATAAATGCAATTGCACAAGAATTTTATAAAATCGCGTTAATTTATAGAGATAATGAAATAATTTTACCAAAACCCGATACTCAAATTCTAGCAAATGATGAGCTAGTTTTAGTAGGTGATCCAAATATTTTAAATCTAATGTTTTCAAGGATTAAAGGTCAGGTAGGACAATTTCCTAGCCCTTATGGAGATAGTATTTGCGTTGTAATTGATATGAAAATTGATGAAAATATAGACAATTTAATCAATACAGCACTTTTATTACACGCTAAATCTAATAGTTCAAGACTAATTTTTTATGTAGTAAATCCTACAATAAATAAAGACCTAGAAAAATTAAAGAAATTAAAAAGAAAGACAATAATAGTCCATATTAAATATGAAGATATATCGGTAAATAATGTAGTTTTAGAGTTTTGTAATATGTATTCTGGACTATTTATTACAAGTAAAGAAATTTTTAAAAAAAATATAGCAACTTTTTATGATAGTTCTATGCCTGTTTTAAAAATAGGAACAATAGATTTTGCAAAGCTAAATACTATAGCTTGCATAGGTTCAGGCTCTCTTAGAGTGGAGAATTTAACATCTACTTTATTAGATATTTCTTTAATACTTAATTTAAATGCAAAAATGATGTATTTTGATAATGCAAATCCTGTAAGTGATGATTTAATAGAGCATATAAATATGCAATCACAATTTTTTAATAAGAATTTAGAATTAGTAGAATACAAAAGCAAAAACCCATTATTAGAGCTAAAATTTAATCCATATATAATACATTGTTTAGGATTTGAAAAGCATATAATCAAAACGAATACTTTAAAATATTTATCTAATGATTTTTCAAAACTTTACGAAATACTAGATGATAATTATCAATTATTCATACCAATAGTTTAAAACTTCTAGGAATTTAAATCATTTTAAATTCCTAAAAATTAATCGCAAATTTTTATTAATTTTTTTCATACATTTTTCTTCAAAAATTTTTATCATAAATTTAATTTTTTTTGTATAATATTTTTTTTATTTTTTAAAGGAGAAAAAATGAGTGCAAAATCTTATGTAAATGAAACACTTGAATTAATCAAAACTTATTCATCTAGACAACCTATATTCTTACAATGTGCAACTGAAGTTTTAAAATCAGTTACACCATTACTAGAAAGCAACAAGCAATACGAACAACACGCAGTATTACAAAGACTAGTAATGCCAGAAAGAACAATTATTTTTAGAGTTGTATATATTGATGATAGCGGTAAAGCTCAAACACATTTTGGCTACAGAGTTCAATTTTCTAGTGCTCTTGGACCTTATAAAGGTGGTTTAAGATTTCACCCTACGGTAAATCTTGACATTTTAAAATTCTTAGCATTTGAGCAAATCTTTAAAAACTCTTTAACAGGACTTTATATAGGCGGCGGTAAAGGTGGGGCTAATTTTGACCCTAAAGGCAAAAGCGATGCTGAAATAATGAGATTTTGCCAAGCATTTATGAGCGAACTTAGCAAACACATAGGCTATTCAACCGATGTTCCTGCTGGAGATATTGGTGTTGGTGCTAGAGAGCTTGGATATATGTTTGGAGCTTATAAAAAAATTACTTCTAAATTTGATGGAACTTTAACAGGTAAAAAAATTAGCTGGGGCGGTTCATTAGTTAGAAAAGAAGCTACAGGATATGGAACGGTTTATTTCTCAAAAGAATTACTAAAAGAAAAAGGCGAAGGCTTTGAAGGAAAAACTTGCGTAGTTTCAGGTAGTGGAAATGTGGCTATTTATACTATTGAAAAACTTTATGAATACGGAGCAAAAGTTGTTGCAGTAAGCGATAGCGATGGCTATGTTTATGATAAAGATGGAATTGACTTAGACCTTTTAAAAGAAATTAAAGAAAACTTAAGACTTCGTGTAAGTGATTATGCTAACCGCAAAAAAGGTGCAGTTTTTGTATCTAAAGTAAATTATGAAAAAGGAACAAATGGAATTTGGAGTATTCCTTGTGATTATGCTTTCCCTTGTGCAACACAAAACGAACTTAGCTTAATAGATGCGAAAAACTTATATAAAAATGGCTGTAAATTAATCGCTGAAGGTGCTAATATGCCTTGCACACTTGATGCACAAAAATTTATTTTAGAAAACAAAATATATTATGCACCAGCAAAAGCAGCAAATGCTGGTGGTGTAGCTACAAGTGCGCTTGAAATGCAACAAAATGCAAATATGACTTCTTGGACATTTAACGAAGTTGATGAAAAATTACATAAGATTATGAAAGATATTTACGCTAGAACTGCAAATACTGCTAAAGAATTTGGATTTGAACACAATTTATTAGCAGGAGCAAATATTGCAGGCTTTAAAAAAGTTGCAGATGCTATGATAGACCAAGGCTATATTTAAGCCGAAAAGCCCTATTTTTAGGGCTTTTTTTACAAACTTAATATTAACTTTCTTTTATTATTATTCTTTCTTCAAAATCAAAAAATCAGGTTAAATATGAAAAAAATTATATATGTAAGTGCTATTAGTTCTTTGATTTATGCAAATACAATAAGTGATATTGAATTTAAAGGTTTATATCACTTGTCAAAAGAACAAGCCTTAAAGGCTGTGGATTTAAAAATTAATGATGAAGTTAATATATATAAGATAAATGATGCGGTTAAAAACCTTTTTTCTTATGGATATTTTGATGATATTTATGTTGATGAAAATAATGGAAGGCTAATATTTAATGTTGTAGAAAAACAATTCATTGCAAAAGTAAATATCAAAGGAACTTCAAGTAATGATAAAAAGCAAATAGAATCGTTTTTAAGTATTAAAAAAGGCGAAGCTTATAATGATAGAAAAATAGAAGAAGCAAAAGAAAAAATAATTCTATACTACCAATCTCGTGGATTTTATGATAGTGTAGTTGAAGTTGATACTCAAGAGCTTGAAAATAATGCTGTTGTATTAAATTTCAACATAAATAGAGGCGAAATCATAACAATTAAAAAAGTTAATTTAATAGGTGCTAAAAAATTAGACTATAGTGATTTTGACCCTGTAATAGCAAATAAAGAAAAAGAACTATTAGGTTGGTTTTGGGGATTTAATGATGGTAAATTATACTCAACCGAACTACCAAACGACCCTGCTAGAATTAAAGATGAATATATGAAAAAAGGCTATCTTGATGCTAATGTATCAAATCCTTATTTAGAAGCTAATATGCAAACTTACAAAGCAGAATTAACCTATTATATAAGCGAAGGCAAACGTTATAAAATAGAAGAAATCACAATAGAAAACCCACTAGAAAATGAAGTGAAATTTAACTTAAGTGATTTAAGAAGCAAAAAAGGAAAATATATTAATTCAGAAAAAATTCGTTCTGATATAGAATTAATTAAAACCAAATTCCAAGATAAAGGATATGCTTTAGCAGAGGTTTATCCTGATATTGCTAAAAATGATGCTGATGGAGTTGTAAAAATTTATTTTAGAGTTAATCTAGGCAATAAATACAATATTGGTAAAGTAATAATTAAAGGCAATGATAAATCTTTAGATAAAGTAGTAAGAAGAGAATTATTCTTAACCGAAGGAATGCAATTTAACAAAACAGATTTAAATGATAGCATTATAGCACTTAGAAAAACCGGTTATTTTGAAGAAGTAAATATCACTCCAAAACCAAGCTTTACGGGAGATATTGATTTATTAGTAGATGTAAAAGAAAAATCAACAGGCTCAATTACTGGTGGTGTTGGTTATAGCACATCTGATGGATTCTTAATTAACGCATCTGTTAGCGATAGGAATATCTTAGGTAGCGGAATGTATGGTGGGATTAATTTAGAAAAATCAGATAAAGATGTAACTGGTAAAATATTTTTAAATAATCCTAGGATATTTGATTCTAAATACTCAACAGGCTTTGATATATATAGCTACAAAAGAGATTGGGATACTTATGAAGAATACAATAATGGTTTAGAACTTAGCATTGGTAGAGAATTAGCTAGATTTTGGGGAATTGGAGCTATTTATAATTACGAGCAAAGTGATTTAAGAAAAGCAACTATTGAAATGATTGCAAGTGGTGAAAAATTAGGCAAATCAAGAAAATCAGCTATAACTCCATATTTATATTTTGATAATACTGATGATTTTTACTTACCAAGAAGTGGTATTTATAGTAGAGCAGCATTTACTTATGCAGGGCTTGGGGGAGACCAAAAATATAAAAAATTTGCCTTTGATTTTAAATATTATAAAGGTTTAAAAGAAGATTTTGACACCGATTTAATTTTTAGATTTAGAACATCATTTAATAAATTATTTAATTATAAAGATACACCAATTAACTCAAGATTATATCTTGGTGGTTTAAGAAGTGTTAGAGGATATGAAAGTGATAGCATAACTCCAAGGGGTATTGGATATTATGATACAAATACTCATACTAAAGTAGATAAATTAGGAAACGGAGTTATTGCTTATCCTTACGATAAAGGTGGAGCGATTTCACTTAATTCTAGTGTAGAAATCAATTTCCCATTAATTAATAAATTAAAACTTCGTGGTTCAATTTTTTATGATTATGGTATGATAGGCGAAAAAAAATTAAATGAGATTAAAAGACAAAGTGCAGGAATTAGTCTTGATTGGAGCACACCAATGGGACCATTAGTGTTTGTATTCTCAAAACCTATTGATAAAAAATCAGGGGATAAAACAAATACATTTGAATTTAGCATAGGAAGTCAATTTTAGGAGATAAGAATGAGTTTTGCAGATATTTTTAAAATTAGAAGAACACAATCAAAGCCAAATGAAGCACCAAATCACTGGGTAAAATGTGATAATTGTCATGCTTTAATGTATTATAAAGAAGTTGCAAGTTGCTTTAATGTATGCCCTAAGTGTGGCTTACATATGAAAATAAGCCCTAATGAAAGAATAGAAATGCTAGTTGATGAAGGAAGTTTTATTGAATATGATAAAACTTTAAGAGCTAATGACCCATTAAAATTCGTAGATTCAAAAAGCTATAAAAAACGCTTAAACGAAAGCGAAGAAAAAACAGGCAGAACAAGTGCAGTAATTTCAGGAGAATGCAAAATCGGTGGAATTGGCGTTCAATTATGTGTGTTTGACTTTTCTTTTATGGGTGGTTCGCTAGGAAGTGTTGAAGGCGAAAAAATCGTTCGTGCAGTTCAACGCGCTATGCAAAAAAAAGAAGGACTTATAATAATTAGCGCAAGTGGTGGTGCTAGAATGCAAGAGAGCACATATTCACTTATGCAAATGGCTAAAACATCAGCTGCATTAAAATTACTTGCTAGAGAAAGACTTCCTTATATATCAATTCTAACTAACCCTACTTTTGGTGGAGTATCAGCGTCTTTTGCTTGGCTTGGAGATATTGTAATTGCTGAACCTATGGCACAAATTGGCTTTGCTGGTGCTAGAGTTATTAAGCAGACTATAGGAGCTGATTTACCTGAAGGATTTCAAAGTGCTGAGTTTTTATTAGAGCATGGACTTATTGATTCTATTGTTCCAAGAGCCAATCAGCGTGAATTTTTAAGTGATTTTTTACGATATTTTAAATGAATATAAATATTTATTTTATTCAAAAAAAATTAGAAAAATTAAGCGAATTTGAAAATAGATTTATAAAATTAATAAATCAATTTTCAAAACTTAATCTAAATAATGTATTTTCAAAACAAATCGCAAAAGCACAAGATTTAGGCTCAAATGAAGCTAGAATAGAATATGCAAAAGCTTATATGCCTTATAAAAAAACTTTTAGTATAGCTTTAAGTGAAAGGGGCAAGAGCATTGATAGTATTGAGTTTGCTAAGTTATTGCAAGATAAAAATGAGATTAATTTTTTTGTAGGTGGAGCTTTTGGATTTAATGATGAGTTTTTAAATGAATGTGATTATGTATTGAGTTTTTCAAAACTTACATTTTCACACGAAATTGCAAGGATTGTATTGTTAGAGCAAATTTATAGGGGTTTTTGTATAAATTCAAATCACCCTTATCATAAGTAAAGGATTGTTATGAAAATTAGAAATTTTTTAATTTATTCTATTTTATATTTAATGTTAATTGGACTTATTATTGTTGTATTTTTTAATGATTTATTTAACTCTACAAGAGTAATTAATTTAGGAATTTTCAATTTTCAAAAAACATTTGAATTTGATAGCTTTACTTGGGTTTGTATGCCACTTGTTATATATGTTATATTTGCATTACTTTATTTTTATTTTTCATTTATTTCTTTTCATTTTTCAACAAAAAGACTTATTAAAGATGGTAAAAAATTTGAAATGTTTTTAGAAGATTTAGTTTTAGATAAAAAGAATATTTACAAGTTTAAAACAAAAGAATTTCAAGACGCTAGTGAATTAGTAAAATCACTTTATTACAATCAAGCAGGAACAAGTGCTGATAAATTAAATAATGCAATAGCTATAAAAGCAATGGTTGAAAATGGAGAAATCTGTGATTTAAAACCATTTAAACTATCTAAAGACAATACAATTTATTTAAAAAACGAAGCAAATAAAGCTAAAAATGATTTAAATTACGCTTATAACTTACTAAAAAATCAAGAAGAAATTCAAGATGAAATCAGCCTAAGTGCTTACAATAATCTAATTTTAAACGGCATTTATGCAAATATTAAAACACTAAAAATTCAAAAAAGCAAAGAAGATATTAAAATCCTTTTAAATAGATTTGCTAATGATGATTTAAGTCTTAGCAATGCTGAATTAGAAGTTTTAATTTTTAATGATAATTTTGAAGAAGGCGAATATTTAGATTTTGCAAAAGAATTATTTGCAAAAATTGAGCCAAATAGCCTAAAAGCAATCTTTTTAAAACTAAAAAATGAAAAAGATAACGCATTTAGAGCGTATTTATATATACTTGCAAAACTTGCATTATTTGATGAATTAATAGAAGAAATTTATGGTAGCGAAGCTGATTTAGAAGATTTTAAATTAATTGTATTTTTAAAAGAACAAGGTAAAACTTACGATGTTGATAAACTTATTTGCTAATTCTAAGCCCTTATTTCTAGCACCAATGGCAGGTCTTAGTGATCTTGCCTTTAGAAGACTTGTTAAAAGATTTGATTGTGATGTAACAATTAGCGAAATGATTAGTTCAAACGCTCTTGTTTATGAGAGTGAAAAATCTTTAACTATGTTAGAAAAAGATAAAAGCGAAAGACCTTTCATAGCTCAAATTGCAGGTTCAAATAAAGAAATTATAAAAAAAGCAGTTGAGATTATAAATAAAGAAGAAAACATTCACGGGATTGATTTTAATTGTGGCTGTCCTGTAAATAAAGTTATTAAGCAAAATGCAGGTTCAGCACTACTTAAAGACTTAGATAATCTAAAATCACTCCTAGATATTATAAAAACCAATAATAAAGTAGGCACAACAAGTGTTAAAATAAGACTTGGTTTTAATGAGTGCGAAATAGAAAAAATAATAAATGCTTTAAACGAATTAGAGCTAGATTTTATAAGTATTCACGGAAGAACTAGAGCAGGAATGTATAGTGCTAAGGTAGATTATAATGCTATAAAACTAGCAAAATCTTTAGCAAAAACCAAAATAATTGCAAACGGCGATATATCTTATGAAAATCATCAAATGGTATTAGAACAAACCAATGCTGATGGGCTTATGATAGGAAGAAATGCTGTTGGAAATCCTTGGATTTTTTCTCAAATTAAGGGTAAATTTAATGAAATTAATAAAAGCGAAATCATACTTACACATTTTGAATTTATGTGTGATTTATACAAAGATTATGCTTGTTCATTGTTTAGAAAACACTTGCACGAATATTCAAAAGGCTTAGCAAATGCGAGTGAATTTAGAAATGAAGTAAATAAAATTAATGAGCCTAAAATTATGCTAAATACGATAAAAGAGTTTTTTGATGCTACAAATTATTAAAAACCTTGATTTAGTTGAATATTTAGATGAATTATTTGCTTTATTTGCTAGAAATAAACCTTTATTTATTGAAGGGGATACTAATTTACACCTAGCAAGAATTAATGAATTATGCGAATATGAATTAAAAGAATTAAAAAGCGTAAAAGATTTAAGCAAAGCATTAAATCATCTTAGTAAAAAAGGCATTTTACACCTTGATGAGATAGAAGAATTTGTAAAGATTTTAAATTATTTTAAATACTTATTTCAAATTCCGTTTTCAAATTCTTTTAAAAAATACCTTGAAAAAATAATAATCCCAAATGAAATTGAAAATATATTAAAATATTTTAAAGACGATGTATTTGATGAAGAAAAAGACGAGCTTTTACAAAGTATAAAAATCAAAATCAAAGAATTAAACCAAAGCATAAATCAAAATCTAAGAAGCCTGTTAAACTCAAAATCACTTGAAAGCTATTTAATAGATACTCAAATACATTTTATATCAAATACTGAATGCTTATTAGTTAGGGGCGGATTTGCTAAAGTGCTTGATGCTAGTATTGTTGCAAGAAGTAGTGGTGGTGGATTTTATGTAGAACCTAGCAGTATTTTAAACTACAAACAAGGCATAAAAAGATTAGAAAATGAAGCCGATGCTAAAAGATTTGAATACGCAAAACAATTTAGTGAAATTTTATCTAAGCATTTATTGTTTTTAAAGTTTATAAATAAAGAATTTGATTTAATAGATAGCTATATTGCAAGGGTTAATTTTGCTAAAAAGAAGGATTTAAACTTCATAACTCCAAGTAATGATGATAAAATTATCTTAAGTGAGTTTTGCCACCCTGCTTTAAATAATCCAAAACCTGTTAGCGTAGAGTTTAAAGAGCAAGTTTTATTAATAACAGGTGTAAATGCGGGTGGAAAATCAATGCTACTTAAAAGCATTTTAGCTGCTAGTTTTATGACAAAATATCTAGTTCCTATGAGAATTAATGCAAACAAATCTCACATAAGCACTTTTAAAGAATATATAAGCATTATTGAAGACCCACAAATGGCTAAAAATGATATTTCTACTTTTGCAGGAAGAATGTTAGCATTTGCTAAAATGAATGGTAAGAAAAATTTCTTATTAGGGGTTGATGAGATTGAGCTAGGAACTGATTTTGAAGAAGCGAGTTCATTATTTTTTACCCTAATTTGTGAGTTGAAAAAACACGGAAAACTAATAATCACAACCCATCACAAACGCTTAGCAATGCTACTTGCTAAAGAAGATAAAGTAGAATTATTAGCAGCTTTATATGATATTAAAAATGAGCGTCCTAAATATGAGTTTTTAGCGGGAATTGTAGGCAAATCATACGCATACGAGACGGCTTTAAGATATGGAATAAGTGCTAGTTTGGTTGAACTTGCTAGAAAAAGCTCTAGCGAAGCTGAGCAAAATATAAATGAAATGCTAAATAAAAACCTAGAACTTGATGCAAAACTTAAAATGCTAATTGCAAACAACGAAAAAAAAGAAAATAAATTAAACAATCTCTTAGAAAGCCTAAAAGATAAAGAAAATAAATTAATTGAAGAATACAAAAAACGCAAAAATGAATTAGAAAATGAATATTTTAAAGCAATAAATGCAGCTAAAAAAACTCTTGATTTTTCTGATTTAAAAGATAAACAAAGACAAATTAATGCAGCAAATATATTAAAGCAGCAAATAAAACCAGAAAGTGTTAAAAGAGAAGAATTTAAAATAGGAGATTTTGTAAAATACGAAAAAATTAAAGGCAAAATCATAGCTTTAAATAAAAATATAGCAACCGTGCAAACTGATATGCTACAATTAAAACTTGATATTTCAATGTTAAAAAGAAGTGGCGAAACTCCTAAATCAAATTCTAGCAAAGTAACTTATGAAAAAAGTGTAAGTAATGCTAGCACTAAATTAGATTTGCATGGATTAAGAAGCGAAGAAGCTATTGAATTATTAGATAAATTTATTTCAGACGCACTAATAATTGGATTTGATGAGATTATCGTATATCACGGCATTGGAACAGGTCGCTTAGCTTATGCTGTGAAAGAATATTTAAAAACTAATAGGAGTATAAAAAGCTTTTGTGATGCACCTGCAAATGCTGGTGGATTTGGGGCTAAAATTATAAGATTGTAGGTTGAAAAATGGAAAACAAGGATTTTAAAAAAATAAAAAATATTTTATATTTATTAATTGGTGTTTTTGTTCTACTTAATTTTTATCTTTTTATGGATTCTAGAAATTATGTTAGATTATTTACAGAAAGCTACTTACATTCATTAGTAAATAAAGAAGAATTTAAATCTTCTAAAATATTAAGCGAATTTATCGTTCAAGACAATAAAATTATCTCAAAAAATGATAATAGTCCTAAATTAAGTGAATTAGAAATTAAAGAATTAGTAAAAAATAATAGTTTTTACGAAGCTATAAAAGTAGATAAAAATCAATTTGACATAAGATATTATGAATTAATTAATGGGGCTTATTATGGCTTTAATAACCAATTTTACCTTACAAATTCTAGATTTTACCAATTTTACATACCTGTGCTTTTAAATATTTGTTTTTTTATTTTAATTTATAACTTATATAAACAAAAAAATCATATCTCAGCACAATATCAAAGAAGTATTAGCACATACACTAAAAGAATAGAAAAACTTGAAATTGAAGCAAGTATAGACCCACTAACTCAACTAAAAAATAAAAGAAGCTTGGAAAAATCAATCGTTCTTATGAAAAATCCAAAATTATTATTAGTTGATATTGATGAGTTTAAAAAAATTAATGATTATTTTGACGCTAATACTGCTGATGATTTATTAAAACATATTGCTTTAATTATGAGCGATTTTGCTGATGAAAACCACTTAGAAGTCTATAAGCTTGATGGAGATTTGTTTGCGCTTTTAGAAGATAATATTGAAGATGAACAAAGGTATGAAGAATTAGTAACAGAGCTTATGCAAGAGCTTAAAAATAAAGATTTAACAATAGAATATAATCACCAAATAGCTAGCATAGTTCTAACACTTACAATGGGACTTTGTTTAGAAAATGAAAATACACTTAAAAAAGCATTTATTGCACTAAAAAGAGCAAAAAGAGATAATAAGAATTTCGTTTGTTATTCTAAATTTATAGATGAAGAAAAAGAATATTTCCATCAACTAAGCACAGCAAAATCAATTCAAAGTGCAATAGCAAAAGATGAAATCTTACCTTTTTTCCAACCTATTTTTGATAAAGATAAAAACATTACTAAATTTGAATCTTTAGTAAGAATTGTCAAAAAAACTCCTGAAGGAACCGATGTAATCACTCCAGGTGCTTTTTTAGCAGTTTCAATTAAAATGAAGCAATACGAAATCATTGAAAATTTCATAATAGAAAAAGTTGTTCAAACTTTAGTTGAAAACCAAGACATTGTTTTATGCGTAAATCTTGGCGGAAGGGATATGATTGATAGTGCTAAAAATAATAAATTCATAAATCTTTTAAGAAGAACAGGGGTTGCTAATCGCTTAATTATTGAAGTATTAGAAGATGAAAATATTTCACAAAATGAAAAAATAAAAGACTTTTTAAAAAGAATAAAAGAATTAGGCTGCAAAATAGCAATAGATGATTTTGGTAGTGGATTTAGTAATTTTTCATATTTATTAGAATTAATGCCTGATTATATTAAAATAGATGGAAGTATTATAGAAAAAATTACAAAAGATGAAAAAAGTGAAAAAATAGTCAAAACTATAGTTTTATTCTCAAAATCTCTAGGTATTAAGACCGTTGCAGAATTTGTAAGTACAGAAGAAATATTTAAAAAATGTATTGAAATTGGTGTTGATGAATTTCAAGGATTTTATTTAGGAAAACCAAGTCCAACTTTTACTCAAGAAGAAATTGATTTAGACTTTTATCATTTAAAGGAAAAAAATGCTTAAAAAATTATTTATAGACCTTTTAAAAGAAGCTAGTGTTACTCCTGATGCTAAGAATTGTTATAAAATTACAAGTGAGTTTTTATCTAATTTTGATAATGAAATCCTAGCTATAAATAATACTACAAATCAAATTCTAAGCAAAGAATTTAACAAAGTTGGTTTGCATATTTGTTTTTGCGGACATATTGATGTAGTTCCTAGTGGAAATGGCTGGGAAAGTGAGCCATTTTTACCAATTATAAAAGATGATTTAATAATAGCGCGTGGCACTCAAGATATGAAAAGTGGCGTTGCAGCATTTTTGTATGCAATTAAAGAATTTAGCAAAAACAATATTAAAAATATAAGAAAAATCAGCATTGTTTTAACAAGTGATGAAGAAGGAGATGGTAAAGATGGAGTTATCAAGGTTTTAGAAGAATTAGACAAAAGAAATGATTTGCCTAATATGTGCATAGTTGCCGAGCCAACTTGCGAAAAAAACTTCGGTGATAGCATAAAAGTTGGTCGTAGGGGTAGCATTCACGCAAACATAAAAATATTAGGAACTCAAGGTCATGCAGCCTATCCATCAAAATGCAAAAATCCCGTTCATTTAGGGGCTTCGTTTTTAGCTAAAATTTCAGGATTTGATTTAGATAAAGGCAATGAGTTTTTTGAACCAAGTAAAATAGTAATTACTAATTTAAGTGCAGGAATTGGTGCATCAAATGTAACTCCTAGTGAGTTTAAAATTATGCTAAATGTTAGAAATTCTCCACTTACAAGTAAGCAAGATTTAGAAGATTTTTTAAGAGAAAATTTAAAGAATTTAGATTATGAATTAGAAATCAAACAAAGTTCAGAGCCGTTTTATACAGACGCTAATTCAATACTTGTAAAAACTCTTAAAAAAGCTTTAGAGAATCAAGGTATTTTCAATACTAGCTTAAACACAAAAGGCGGCACTAGTGATGCAAGATTATTCGCAAAATACGGCGTTTTAGTCTGTGAATTAGGCGTGGTAAATGATAAAATCCACGCAGCAAATGAAAGTGTGCCTTTTAGTGAAGTTGTAGCTTTAAGCAATACATTTTTAGAGTTTTTAAACTTAATGGAGGCAAATAATGTTAATTAATAGCGAAATTGAACTTATTAAAAAAGAATTAAATGATGATTTAGGTAGGGGAGATTTATTCTCACAACTTGAAAATAATGAAATAATAAAAGCAAATCTTAAGGCTAAAAGTGATGGAGTTTTTGCGGGAGAGCCTTATTTTAAAGAGATTTGTAAAATGCAAAATATTGAATATGAATTATTTATAAAAGATGGACAGAGCTTTAAAAAAGGCGATATTTTAGCAAAATTTAAAACCTTAAAAACTACTTTATTAATGAGTGAGCGAACCATACTTAATTTTATTCAACACGCATCAGGGATTGCTACAAAAGTTGCTTCAATGAAAGCTTTAATAAAAGATTATAATGTAGCTTTACTTGATACTAGAAAGACAAGACCTGGATTAAGAGTGTTTGAAAAATACGCAATTCGTTGTGGTGGTGGGCAAAATCATCGTTTAGGTTTAGATGATTGTATTATGCTAAAAGATACTCATTTGCTTGGGGTAAAGGATTTAAAATCTTTTATAAAAGAGCTAAAAAGCAAAATCCCATATTACACTCCAATTGAAATTGAGTGCGATACAATTGAACAAGTAAAGGCTGCTTTAGAAGCTAATGTAAATGCGATTTTACTTGATAATATGAGCCCTAGTGAGTGTGCTAATATAGTAAAATTAAGAGATAGTTTAGGCATTAAAGTTATCTTAGAAGCTAGTGGGGATATTAACGAAAACACCATAGTTGAATATGCTAAAAGCGGAGTTGATGTAGTAAGTTCAGGCTCAAATATTTATAAGGCTACTTGGGTTGATTTTTCTATAAGACTTGGTGAATAATTATGGCTGATGATGCAGAAAAGACAGAAGAACCCACAGATAAAAAGATAGAAGACGCCAGAAAAGAAGGAAATGTCGCTAAAAGTCAAGACGTAGCAGCACTTATAACTCTTTGCGTTGGTTTTGGCTTTGCTTTATTTTGGGTTTATTTTCTGCACGAAAGAATTACGGCTTTATACATTTATTATCAGAGTTTAATAGGTAGCGAAATTGATAATAAATTGCTTTATAAAATAGGTATTAAAACCCTTTTAGAGCTTACATTAATGGTATTACCACTTGCTATTGCAATTGCTATTGCTGGAATTATTGCAAATGTTATGCAAATAGGCTTTAATTTCACACTCAAACCCATAATGCCTAATTTTGGCAAAATCAATCCAATCAAGGGCATTAAAAATATAATTTCAATGAAAAAGCTAATAGAATTAGTAAAAATAATTCTAAAAGTTAGCGTTATTTTTGGCATTGTTGGATATTTTATATATAGCTTTTTGCCAGGACTTAGTCATTTAGCAATTTTGCCACTCATTAAGCAAATGGAGTGGTTAAGAGATAAAATCATAATCCTTTTTGCAGCCGTTATTTGCTCATTTTTAGTATTTGGAATACTTGATATTTTTATAGTTCGTTTTCAGTATTTTAAAGGGCTTAGAATGAGTAAGCAAGAGATTAAAGATGAATACAAGCAAATGGAAGGAGATCCGCAAGTAAAGGCAAAAATCAGACAAATTCAAATGCAAGCAGCAAGAAATCGTATGATGCAAGATGTCCCTAATGCTGATGTGGTAATTACCAACCCAACTCATTACTCAATCGCAATTGCTTATGATAAGACAAAGCATAAAGCCCCTGTGGTATTAGCAAAAGGAGTTGATAATATCGCTTTTAAAATCCGTGAAATAGCACAAAAACACGATATTCCAATATATGAGCAAAGAGAATTAGCAAGATCACTTTATAAGATTTGTGAAGTAGGAGATGAAATCCCTGTAGAATTATATAAGGCAACGGCTGAAGTCTTAGGCGTAATTGCTAGAATGAGTAGAAGATAATTTAAATTCTTTTTAAGCACAATACAAAATATAAGCACCAAAAATCTTCATAAAATCAAAAAAATAATATCGCCAAATATAATTTTGAAAAATACTTTTAAATAGTTTTAATAGCTATTTAATAGTCATTTCAACGCTCCAATAAAAATTATCTACTCCAATAGCTTCAACAATACCGCTTCTTTTCATAATTTCTTTAATATCAGGAGAAACTCCTGCAATAAATACGGGAATTTTTCGCTTTTTAATGGCTTCTATTACTTCAAGAAAGGCACTTGCTCCTGAAATATCCATATAAGTTGTCCCACGCATAGAAAATATAATCGCTGTTTTATAATTTATTCTGCTAGTTAATTCTAAAATTTTATCCGTATTAGAAAATATAATAGCTCCCATTATATAAATTACTTCAGCTTGTTTTATATGTTGTGGTAAAGGAGAATTTAAATCAGTAAATTTCTCACTATCAAAATAATCAAATTTAATTTTTAAGTTTGAAATCTGAACCATTAAAAGCATTAAAGATAAAATCACGCCTATTAAAATTGCAATTGTTAAATCAAAAATAATAGTTGCTAACATAGTTGCAAAAAACTGAACTAAAGCACCTTTAAATCTATTTTTAAAAAAATATTTAATAGTATGCCACTCATTCATTCTAAATGCAGTTACAAATAAAATTCCAGCTAACGCACTAAGTGGAATTAAACTCATAATCGGTGCTAAAACAAGCATAGATACCAATAAAATTATAGAATGAAATATACCAGTAAGCCTAGTAACAGCACCAGACTTAATAGCCACGCTAGTTCTAGCAATAGCAGCAGTCGCAGGAACTCCACCGCAAAAAGGAACTAAAATATTGCCTAAGCCTTGAGCTATTAATTCTCTATCGCATTTAAGTCTAACACCAACCATTCTACCACCACTTGCACCACATAACAAGCTCTCTATCATACCCAATAAAGCAATACTTATTGCAGGAGTTATCAACTCTTTTAAGTGCAAAATATCAAAATCACTAAAAGCAAACCTATCATCTAAGATTATGTTAGTAGGAATTACCCCTATTCTTTGAATATCTAATGAAAAAATTATACTTATTAATGTAGCGACTATCAGTGCAATTAATGAAGCAGGAGCGTATTTTTGATATTTTTTAGGATAAGCTAACATAAAAACTACTACGAAAATACATATAAAAACTGAAATATAATTAATATCTAAATCCATTTTAAAATAATTTATTGTTTTTTCCAACGTTGTAATTCCACTAGCTTTAACACCTAATAAATTATCAATTTGACCTAAGGCAATAATAACAGCAATTCCTGAAGTAAAACCTGTAATTACAGGCATAGGAATAAATGCAATCACTCTACCAAAATGAAATAATCCTGCAAAAATTAATAATAATCCAGCCATCAAAGTAGCCACAAAAACACCTGTTAGTCCATATTGAGTAGTTATGGCAATTAAAATAGCAGCCATTGCACCGGTTGGACCTGATATTTGATAATAAGCTCCACCAAATAACGATATTACAAACCCAGCTAAAATAGCAGTAATAAGTCCTGAAGCTGCACTTGCCCCACTACTAACACCAAATGCAAGCGCTAAAGGCAGAGCAACAGCAGCAACCGTAGCACCAGCCATTAAATCTTGTAATAATTTCATCTTGTTATATTCGGTAAATTCTAGTCTTAAATCTTGAAAATAGCTTTTCATCAAAAAATTCCTTAGGTATATTTTGTTAATCATATCAATGATTGTTTTAAAACTAGCTTTTAATACAAAATCGCAATTTCTAATTATTCTATTAATACTATGTATAAATACTATACCCCCCCCCAAC